>CAYQMZ010000135.1:0-12667 GCA_964418725.1 uncultured Pirellulaceae bacterium | reverse complement strand
GAAACAGGGTGACCGAAGTCGGCTCGTCAATTTTGACAATGACCTACTTTGGCGGCGAACGTTGCGTACCAGGTTACAACGTCATGGGTATCTGCAAGGCTGCGTTAGATGCCTCAACGCGATACGCGGCATTCGACCTGGGCCAGCGTGGGATTCGAGTTAACGCACTGTCGGCAGGCCCGTTAAAGACACTCGCCAGTTCTGCCGTCGGCGCCAACGATATGCTGACGCTCTACGAGAAAATGTCGCCCATGGGTCGCGGAATCTCGCACGAGGAGGTCGGCAACGCGGGAGCCTACCTGCTGTCCGATATGTCGACTGGCGTCACGGGCGAAATCCATCACGTCGACGCCGGATACAACATGATGGGATCGCCTGGCCGGCTGCTGGAAGAACTCAAGTAGGCATCTTCGATCGTGTCGCCTGAGCCAACCCGAGTTGCCGTCGCTGTCATCGAAAGAACTGTTGGTAACGCCAAAAAGGAGATTCTGGCGGGAGTGCGTCCAACCGGAACGGCTCTCGCTGGTTTCTGGGAGTTTCCCGGCGGCAAGTTGAACGCGAACGAGACATTCGAGCAGGCTGTCGTGCGAGAATGTCAAGAGGAGACCGGACTGGACGTGGACGTCGTTGGCGAATTCCCAGCCGTGACGTTTGAATACGACCACGCCACAGTTCGCATCCGATTCTTTCGATGCAATCTGCCCGAGACCTCCGGCGACCAACCGTTGAAGCAACCGTTTCAATGGATCGCAAAGTCACGGCTGTCGGAGTACCGCTTTCCTGAAGCCAACAACGCGCTCATAGAATTGCTGCTCAGCGAAGTAGAGCGTTAGGTGCGGTCGGAGCCTTGTCTTTGCCCACAAGTTTGAACTTGCATTCACCACTTCACCCTCCCGCGGGAACATCATTCCATTGGAATACGTGTGTTCGCGGGAGGGTCGCTGATGCTCACCAGCGAACTAGTTGGGAGGGTAGAACTAACTCGTTGCTCGCCCTCCCCGACAGACTCGCTAAAGCTCGGTGCCGACCCTCCCACGAAAATGCCATAAAAGATGGAGGAGTTAGCTCGTGGGAGCGGAAGTGAGGAAGCGAGCAATCAACGTACTTGTGGGTTCTGACAAGGTCGGAGCCCCAACTTGCTCGGATGCGTCCGATTCACGGGCCGCTACTCATTCAAATCATTGAAACGATCAGGTCTGACGTCCCAGCCGACGCAGATGCACCTTCGTACCGAAGCTCCTCGTGTCCAGGACGCGAAACTCCCCGCCTAGGACCTTCAACAGTTCGCCTTGAACGTCGGAGGCGAGCTTGCGGTCACCTCGCATAAGCAACCAGAAACCGTCGGTTTCACGGTCCGCCATTGACTGAATTTGCGAAACCGTTTTTTCGCTTAACGCCAGTGGCGTTCTGCATGGCAGAGGTATGACTTCGCGTTCTAAGTCGACGGAGTAGATAGACCGAACCGGCAGCTCGCAAAACTCTCGCTTTGCCGGATCATCTGAATCGTACCAGTGAGTTGCTTCCATCAGCTTGGAATACAAAACCACTGGAGCATCATCAGATTGCAAAATGCCGACGGGAGACTTCCAGTTTTCTTGGCTGTGTGCCAACGCCTGGGTTCCGAGTCGATAGTACTTGGCCGAACTGATTGTCAGGGCACCAAGCACGAAAATCCCCAACGCACCAAGCACCGCCAGCCGACGGCCACGCAGAAACCGTGTCGCAATCAATGCCGTCAGCGGAGCCAGCGCAACGCTCGCGGCCACCAAGTATCGAGCGTAAAACAGACGCACAACATCTCGCTCGGTCAACACGAATGCCAACAAAAGGGGCACCAGCAACCAGCAAAGCCCAATGACCAGCACAATTCGAAATTCGAGATTCCGCTTAACGGTTCCCGCCAACATTTCGCCTGTTTCGTCACTTTCAAGTTCGGTCTGGCTCTCGTCATCTGTACTTCGAATCTGCAATCGCCGGACGATCACGCTCAACAACCAAATCACCAATGGCGTGATCAAGTAATAGGTCACCGGAAAGATTGTCAGGATCCGCAACGGATTGCGAGTCCGAGGAACGAACTGCTCCCAATTTTCACGTCGCGACGATACTTCACGAATGAGCCCAATCGCCGGAATTGTGCCAGCCAGGATCACAACAAGACCCAATATGAAGTAGATCCAATGCAGATTCGTCTCAGACCGACGTATCCATAGAATTGCGTACGCCACAACCTCGGCAGGAAAGATCAGTGCTGACGTGCAGTGCAGATGGAACATGAAGATTCCCGTCAGAATCCAAGCTATCCACACCCACACATGATGCTTCTGCAACAGCAACCTACTGAACAACAGTAGGTGCACAACCGACAGCAGTTGAACGCAAACGTAAGGCCTGGCTTCGACGGAATAGAAGACCGCGTTGCGATCGATGGCAACCAAGGAAGCCGCCAACAGCGAAGCCTCGACCGAACAGTTCCAAATACGGCACAGGCGAAACGTCACCGGAATCAATGCAATTCCAGAAACGACCGAAACCAGACGCAATGTCCATTCGTGCATTCCCAGAGATTGGGTGACAGCTCTGACAAACAAGAAGTACGCCGGCCCGTTGTTTCCTAGTCGAACGCGTTCTCCGAACTGAGCGTCGTCGGCCAGCACAGCCCAAGCCGTATGCAGCTCGTCCACCCAAACGTTCTCGTGCAAGGGATAGCATCGCAAGATGACCGCCACGACAAGTATCGCGAGCAGCGTCAGCCAGTCGACTCCCTCCCATTTTTGGCGACTCAGTTCCAATGCAATTCCTATCTGCCCGGAGTTCGCAAAGCTGGTGTTGCTCGAGCGAGGATAGTTAGCTCGAATTCTTCGCGCGATGCTCGCAACCAGTCTCCGTCACTGTGATGCCAAATGCAAAATGTAGGTCGACTGGACAACTACAGTAGATCTTTGAGGTGGAAGTGATACTTCCCAAGCTTACCGCCGTAGTTTCCCGCTCCAACAGCAATGACCTCATCGGTGGCAATCGCCTTCATTCCGGCCGACATCGCTGCAGCGACAGACTGTTCGTCGACGCCATCAATCACGATTTCTAGAGCACTGCCAACACCATCTCGTAGCTTAGTCTCGACTCGCCCCCGCAACGTTGGGCAGTAAGCATCGGCGGTAGAAGCTTTCAAGGCTTTGTAGATCGATCCCACCTTACTGCCGCTTCGCGCAACGCCAGCAGGAAACGGTGTGATCACACCGGGAACATCGTCCATGGCAGCGACCCCGCGTCTCGCAGCGTCTAAGGCCTGGTATGGTTTTTCTGTTTGCAGGATCAAGTTTCCACCGGCCACGCCGCTCGCCACGCCCAACGACTCCTGCACCAAGAACTCGCCGTCCATCACTGGAATGCGCCAATAACGAGTTCCGCCAATCACCTTGCTCTTTTGAAAGCCATCGCCAAAGAACCGAATGTGTTTACCCAACGGAATTCGAGCATCGGCATCGGGCAAACCATCAAAAACGGCCGTCGATGCACACGTCATCACGCATTGACCAACGCGATTCGACACAGCCGAGGCCAACGCATCGGCAGAGAACCCAAATGCCAAAATCGCCGCACCGGGCCTGCAATCAGGCGTTTCGTCCAAAGTGAGCCAACGTTCCAGCCCGGCTTCAAGATCGCACGCAATCACCGACGAACTGTAGCCCGTAAACTCCCGCACAGCAGATTCCAGCCAGTAGGTATCATGGGCCGTGATGATCAAACGCGTGTACTTCATACCGAAGGCTTCGGCAAACGTGTCCTCAACGATGGTCTTGCCAATCGCATAGGGTGGATCCGCCTCAATCGAGCCGGTTGCGTCATCCAACTTCTGTTCTTCAACTGATTCCATGATGTGCCGCAGCGGACAATGGGGTGCATACCATCGTCAAATAAGTGAAGTTTGGGCTCGACGGTCAGGTTCGCCAAAGGTGCCCTGTTCTATCGGCGAAGCTTCTATGATACAAGCAAAACAAGAATCGGTGACCGGCAGTTGCGGTTGCCCGGACAAATGGTAGCGTTCGCAGCCAACAGACTTGAACTGCTAGTCTTGCGTCCTGTTGCCCGCCATCGAAATTCATTCCTCGTATTCTGCCGACGAGTCCTTTCTTGACTTCTCCTGACCCCGTACCGCAGGCCACAGAACACTCGGGCCAGACGCCCTCCATAGGTATCATTGGCGGCGGTATTTCTGGCCTATCCGCTGCTCAACGATTAGTCGAGCAACTTCCCAACGCGCGGATCACTGTCTACGAATCGAAAGAGCGTCTTGGAGGGATTCTGCAAACAACCGTTCAGGACGGTTTCTCGTTCGAACACAGCGCCGACAACTTTATCGTCACTGACGAATTGCCGTATGCCGAAGAGCTGTGCCAAAAAATTGGCATCGAACTGATCGAAACCGCCCCCGAGCACCGCGGAGCGTTAATTCTGCGTGGCGACAAATTCCATAGCGTCCCGGATGGGCTTCAATTGATGAGTGTCCATCAGTTGACAGCATTGATCACCACACCACTGCTCTCCTGGTCCGGACGGCTTCGCGCAGCATGGGAGCCGTTCGTTTCGACGAAGAGATCCTCCGACGAAGAGAGTCTTCAAGACTTCGCAGTCAGACGCTTCGGCCAAGAGATGTTCGACCGAATCGTCCAGCCGTTGGTATCCGGCATCTATACGGCAGACCCACGCAAGCTGAGCGTCGCGGCAGCGTTGCCTCAGTACGTCCAACAGGAAGCGAAGTACGGCAGTCTTTTCAAAGCGGCGTTGGCAAAGAGGTCGGCTGGCCATGCTGCCGATCGCGGCGCCAGATACTCAATGTTTCGCGCTCCAGTGCACGGAATGCAATCACTCGTAGACAAATTAGAAGCAAACCTTCGCGATACGGTCGATATCAAAACCTCGACCCCAGTGAATGACGTGACGCGTGATGGCGATGGCTGGAAAGTATCACTCGGACAGAGCGGCAGCCAAACGCATACGGCCATCGTCGCGGCAACCCCGGCCCCCGTCGCTGCGAAGTTGATGAACGTACACGAACCAAACCTTAGCGGTCATATCGCTGGGATCGAGCACGTCAGCACTGCCGTTGTTTGCCTCGGTCTTAAACGTTCTCAAGTCAAACACCCACTCAATGCTTTTGGTTGCGTCATTCCTGCGGTCGAAAATCGCAAGCTGCTGGCCATCAGTTTCACCAATGTAAAGTTCCCGGCGAGGGCCCCCGATGACTGTGTCCTTATCCGCGCCTTCACTGGAGGCGCCTTGCAGCCCGAACTGGCGGCGTTGCCGGACGACGAATTGATGGAAACCGTACTGTCCGACTTGGGCGACTTGCTGGGCGTCAGTGGAACCCCAATCTCATCGGTGATCGTGCGTTGGCCGAGGACAACGCCTCAGTATCACATTGGGCATCTACAACGCGTTGCAGAAATCGAAGCATCGTTGGAGTCATTGCCTGGCTTCGCGATTGCCGGCAACGCGTATCGGGGAGTCGGGATGCCTCAATGTATCCGGTCCGGCTGGTTGGCTGCCGATCGCATCGCGACATACTTAGCGCGAGACTCAGTTTAGGTAGACACGCGGTACACCGTTCTGGGAAGCTAGAAAGACCAGCAAGGAAACCGAACTGCTACAAGTCGGTTCGGAACAGGCCCTTCTGGCTTCGCGTCGACGACTCGCTTCACGTCTGTAATTCAAGGCCCTTACATGCTCGGCATACTGATTTTCCTTTCCGTATTGGGCTTCGCCGTCGGCGGGCAACTGAATCGCGCGATCTATCGATGGGCTTGGTATCAGCGTTCCATTAGCCCCTGGTCTTCGGCCCCCGAGGGTGTAACGGCGAGAACCTGGACCGACTGCATTCCTATCTATGGATGGTGGCGTTTGCGACGGGAAAGCAAACTGCACGGCACGTTTTTCTGGATTCGGCCATTGTTCGTCGAGGTTGCTTTTGGCGTTGGCTTGGCGGCCTTATTCTGGTGGGAAGTGGGGGTGAACGGCTTCAGCATCAGCCTCTATTGCTCGCATGCGATCCTGTTTGGCTTCATGATGATCGCGACCTTCATTGACTTTGATGAAAAGACGATCCCCGATAGCGTGACGATACCGGGCACCATCATCGCGTTAGCGTTCGCCGCGTTCGCGCCCGACTCACAATTGCCCGTGCCTCCGCTGCCGTTAAGCCCAATTCTTGTGAGCACTCCGGGCGAATGGCCAGCATGGCTTCACGAAACAAACGGCCTGCTGGTTGGTATCGGCTGTTGGCTAGGCTGGTGTGTCGGCTTGCTACCCAGGACCATTTACTTTCGTCGCGGTATCGCGAAGGGGCTGAGCTTTCTTTTTGCCAGCATGTATCGCGGGAAAGAACCTAAACGCATCACGATCATGGCCGTAACCGGTATCCTCGCGATTACGGGCGTTTGGTCTGTGAGTCACGGCAGTCTGAATTGGCAGACGTTCTTGTCGGCCTTGATCTCGATGGCCGTCGTTGGCGGGTTTGTGTGGGCCATTCGAATCGTCACTAGCGTGGCAGCGGGAATGGAAGCCATGGGTTTCGGCGATGTCTCGCTGATGGCGATGGTCGCCGCTTTTCTCGGTTGGCAGGCGGGCATCGTGGCGTTCTTCGTAGCGCCGTTCACCAGTCTGTTCTTGGTCATTCCGTTCTGGTTGCTGACAGGGAACCGCCATATTCCTTTCGGGCCGTTCCTATGTGCTGGCGCTGGTATCGTTGCAGTCGGTTGGATATCCGTGTGGAGTATCGTGGGACCTTGGTGGGAGATCTTCGGTCCTTTCATTCCTGCAGTGTTGGCGTTTCTAGTGATAGCAATGGGAATCTCACTAGGTTTGATCGAATTGCTCAAGAGAATCCTCGGATACAACCGATACCAACAAGTTAGCCCGGCAAATTGATATTGAGGCTGCCCTGCCCCGCCGCTACTCTCCCCACGATTTTCTGTTCGAGATTCGAAATCGAGCAAGTTTGAAACTGGCTCGTCGTAGTTTGCACTACGCGAATCCGTGAAGTTGCCGGTAACTCACGCCGGTCATTCGACAGACGAATTCAAGTACGACCGTTCGCCGCGAAAATCGAAATCAGATTTTCGCGAAACGAATCGTACGACTGAACCGATGGAGTTGCCGTCGTGGCGCGCTACGTTGTTAGGATAATGCTTGCTGGGATTCTGTTGGCCGCTGTAGGCTGCGCACCCAATGCGCAAGGGGTGATGCGCCCCACACTGCCCTGGACACGCAATGTTCCCCAAGCTCGGACTGGCTATCTGGGTACACCCACGGGACGCACCAATGACCTGGCCAGCATTTTCTCCAGCCCTACGGCTCCTCCCAATACACTGCCACGTGTTGGATCCGAACGTTGGGCATTCCTGAACGAGATGATGCGGCGGGCGGACCAGCAGGAGTTACTGGCAGAGCAACAACGCCAGGAACTTCGTGAGCTTCAACAATTACAGCAGGATCAGCTGACGAAGGACCGCGACTATGTCACCAAGCAGCGTGAACTAGAACGGCAACTGTTGGCCAAACGCTACGCAGAACGTGATCAAAAGCTCTCGCAAGACTACGCCCAAAAGGAACAACTGCTCGCCGATCGCGAGCGACAATACAAGGGTCGATTCGACCAAATCCGCGGTCGTGCATCGAACCTGGATGCCAATAATCGCGACCTGCACGCGCAACTTGCAAAATCAGAACGCGAGCGACAGATGCTTCGTGATGAATTGAGCTTAGTGAAAGGTCGATTGGACGAAACAACGCAACAACTGTCAAAGACACGCAACGTTGGTATCGAAGCGAGCAGGAGACTACAGCAGTCCGATCAACGTCTGCGGGCTTTACAGGCATCCACGTCTCGCCAAGTAGGCAATGCCTCGATTCGCGCCAATCGCAGCGTAGGCCGTCCACTTACGGCAGTTTCGATTCCAGGCATGGACGTCCGACAAGACGGTGACTTGGTTCGGATTCAGATTCCGACAGAACAACTGTTCATGGAAGGTACAGCAAACCTCCATCAAGGCTCTCAGCCATACTTGGGGCAGATCGCCATGATGTTGCAGCGACACTACCCAAAACAAATGGTCGCCATCGAAGCACATACCGATCACGGGAATACGACGCTTCGAAACACTCAGTGGAGTAGCCAACATAAATTAACTGCGGACCAAGCTGTGAAGGTGTTTGACCAGCTCACCGCCCGAAACGTAAATCCCCATCGTCTATTCGTCATGGGACTTGGCGGCAACCATCCGCTAGTCTCTGAAGGTACCGCTGCCGGTCAGGCACGGAATCGACGGATCGAAATCGTCGTGTATCCGGAAATGTATAGCCGCTAGGTTCAGTCACACAATGATATTGGTCACAGGTGGATACGGCTGCATTGGTTCGGAGCTCATTAAATGGCTTCTGCGCAATTCCGATGAGAAGATCGTTCTAGGTAGCCGGTCGATCAGCACGGAACGAACCCAGCGTGTATTTCACGACGTGGATTATCAGGCACGTTTAGAGTGCGTGGCCCTGGACGTGAGCGACCGCCACAACGTTGATGCCGTGTTCAACGAGCACGAAATCTCGCGAGTTGCCCATTTGGGTGCACTTCAGACTCCCGACTGCAACGCCCATCGCGATCTGGGACTACAGATCAATCTTGCGGGCACACAACATCTTCTTGAAGCATGCAAAGCCCAAACGGCCACCATCGATCGCTTCGTCTTCGCTAGTTCGATCGCCGTCTATGGGCCTCGAGCAACCTACCCCGAATCGATTGTGCCGTTGGATGCGTCGCCAAACCCAGTCAATGTCTATGGCGTCTGGAAACTTGCGAGCGAACATCTTTGCAAACTCTACGCGGAAGAAACCGGAACTCCGACGATCAGCCTGCGTCCCGGCGTTCTTTATGGTCCTGGGCGTGATGCAGGCCTAACCTCAACGCCCACGAAAGCAATGAAGTGCGTAGCTCTCGGTATGCCCTACGAGATTCCGTACCAAACGAAGCAAGACTATCTGTTCGCTCCGGATGTCGGCGCCGCGTTCGCCAACGCACTCATCGAGCCCTTTGACGGGCATCGAGTTTTCACATTGCCGTCGCATACGGTGGTCATGAGCGACTTGGTCGCAGCCATGCAGCAAGCGGCAACACAGGTCGATCTGGCGGAGCAGTTCCAAGTAACGCACGGGCAAGAAGAAGTCCCATTCATTTGCGACTTAGACTACGGCGCGTTTACGAAGGCATTCCCCAATTCGCCACACACCAGCCTAGAACAAGGATTGCGTGAATCCTTCCAGGTTTATCGAGAAGAAGCGGCTAAGGGGTGGCTAGCAAAAGCTGACGTGGCCTGAACTTCCAAAGCAACTCGAAAACACACTTTGCACTAGTGTCCTGAGTCATTAATTCGTTTGATTCGTAGGTCCGGTTCCTACCGGACAAAACAGGAGTTGGACCGCACAAAGGCCGGTAGGAACCGGGCCCTACCTTTTAAAGAACTAACGACTCAGCACACTAGTTGCCGTTCGGCAGAACTGGCTGTTTTGGAACTGCCTATTCTCGTTCTGTTTGCAACATTCGTTCTAGGTTCTGTCCAGCTCGCGGATGCTTCGAGTCCGCGGCTAATGCAGCTCGAAAATACTTCACAGCCGACGCTCGTTCATTTAGGGCTGAACAGACGACTCCCAGATTGTTTAGCACTTCGGCGTCCTTGGGCACTAACGCCAGGTATCGCTGAAACAGTTCTTTCGCTTCCTTAAATCGCTGTTGCCGCGCCAATTGGTTACCCAAAGCACGGATCGCTTGATCGTGCTCTGGTGCAAGCTTGATCACTTGTCGAAACCCTGCTTCCGCTGCGCGGGATCGACCGTCCTTGAGCAACCATTCGGACAGCGTAAAGTGAGCGGCGACGAAATCGGGGCGCAGCTTTATCGCTTCAATCACCGACTGCTGAGCCTCGTCCGGGGCCTGTTCGCGAAGCCCGACTCCTAAATTGAAGTGGGCTTCGGCGAAATCTTCTTGAGCCTGGATCGCGCTGCGAAAACTCTGAATTGCGTTAGCCCGGTCTCCTTCGGCATTGCGCCGTTGATATGCGATACCAAGATTATTGAACGCGGCTGCGTTCTTGGGTTCTTCCTCAAGTGCGAGCCTGTATTGCTCAATCGCGGCATCGTAATCGCCGTTCTTAACAAGGTCATTGCCGAGCCGATTGTAGACTCGCGCATACGTTGGTCGACGTTTAGAGACGTCTTGGATCGCGTCTTGTAGCATCGCCTCGTCCACAGCGACCTCGGATTCGCGAGGCACCGTCTCACGATTCAATTGATCACAAATCCCCTGTGCTGCGACGCGAGCGCCCAACGGTGATGGATGCAGTTGATCGCCTTGCGAGAACAGCAGGCGGGGTGAACTGCTCGCGTGCTTTTCTGACTCAGCTCGAAAGTACTCAGAAAGCCGAAACGACGGCAGACGGTGCTGGGCGGCTAGTGCCTCGACAATCAGCTGCCCCTGCCCTGGAATTGGATGTGGATCAACAATCTGACCGTCAGCGAACCGAGGCCAAATGGCAACGCTGGGTTCGAATCCGTGTTCGTCAGCCAACTTCCGTAGTCTCGCGAGCCCCTGTGCAACATTGTTGTCGCCGATGGCATCCTTGTTCCAAGTCACCGGATCAAACTCGGCACGAAAGCCGAACAGATTCAGCTCAGAACATGCCAATCGAAAAACGTGAGACCGACGAAATAGCCCTTCAACCAGTTGCGGGCGTTTCATTGCGTTCCCCAACGGAAACGCTTCTCGATTGAAGTTATCAAAATCGTTTTCAACAAAAACGAGAACTACCTTATCCGGCTGGAATTGCAGACCTTTGACTTCTAGCAGCTCGATTTCCGCCAGTGTGCAGTAGGCGCTGACACCGAAGTTTAGGACCTCTGTCGTCCTGCCTGCCTGCGAGAGCAATTGCTCCATCTGCTGAGCAATGGTTTGGTCGAAAGGAAGCCCGTAGCCTTCCACGACGGAATCACCCAGCAAAAGAATTCTTTCATTCTTCGTCGATGAAGGTTCGTACGAAGAGCTGGGCACGTTGCGTTCCACATCGCGGAGCCCATGCGAATTCGTGCTCTCGTAGCTCTGAATGTAGTCGGGGTCGCTGCTCTCATAGTTGGGCTTCAGTTCGAAACCTAACACCGCATTGGTTGAACGCTGATACACACAGTCATCGTCCGCGAGCGCAATGACCTTGGTCTCCGGAGCAAGGCTCAGCACTCTTAGAAGTACCTCTGCAATCACGATTGCGAAGCATATCGAGGCGAAACCAACGCCTATTCGGAGCAAATTTTGACGCCGTCGCAGGGTCATTTTCGGTGGATCTGCGATGTTCCAACTCCTTAACGTCAAACCAGTCCGATTGGGTTAGACGTAACAAATCTAGGGATTCTACCGATAATTCCATTAAGAATCTGAGAATTCTCCATTAGGCTGTGCCTCACGAATTTCGTTACTGGGAGAACGCTACTGACGGGAGAATGCTCATGAAGATTCTACGTCCCCTTGTGGGGGCTTACACATCGCTTGGCGCGATACTTCTAGCCAGTTTTGGCTTTACAAGCTTGTGTTCGGCACAGTACGCCGAACAGGTTGCCCTTGATGGGGCATTTGCTTACTGGACCATGAACGACTTGGGTCCTGGACCGGCGACTAACGCCGGATCATCTGCGGCTGAAGCAGCCCAATTCAACGACAACGGCCAGCTGGAATTTGGCGTGCCTGGTCTTGCGGATCCAAACGCGACCGCCGTGCGATTTCTGGGATTCGAGGAGGGTGTCGGTGCTGGTGTTCTGAACATCAACAACACCGCTGACTCGAACGCTGGTGGTCCTTGGACTGAAAAGACGATCGAACTTTGGTTCAGCGTCGACGACGCTGAAAGCGAAACCGAACAAGTTCTTTACGAGCAAGGCGGTTCCACACGTGCGATGTCGATGTACGTGCGAGATGGTCAAGTATTCGTCGGAGCCCACAACTCGGCGGCCGACGCCGGCGGAGTTGCTTCGCCTTGGCCAGCCGGCGTGATCGGTGCTGGCGAAAGTGAACTGGCCTTCGTTGCGACTGACATCGAAAGCGAAACGCCGTACCACCTCGTCATGGTTTTCGACGGCGCCGAAGCGTTCAACGAAGACAATGAACTTGATGGAACCATCACTGGTTACCTGAACGGTGAAGAGTTTGGCACCGTAGGCGGTATCGGAACGCTGTACGCTCACACGGACGCGATTCGTGTCGGTGGACCACGAGCTCAAACCCACTTTGACTTGGATTTCTCAGGCGAGACGGCATTCGGAAATGACGGTGTGGCCGTTGGCGCAACCGGCGCTAACGACCCCTACTTCTTCTCAGGTGTGATCGACGGCGTTGCCTTGTACAACTCTGCTCTTTCTTCTGAGCAAGTTTCGGCACACTTCGACGCGCGGGATTACGTGTTGGGCGACTTCGACGGAAACGGTGAAGTCGAATTCGCAGACTTCCTTCAACTCGTCGCTGGATTCAACAAACCAGGAACGTATTCGAACGGAGATATCAGCTTCAACGGGCAAGTTGATCTCGAGGACTTCTCGATTTTCCGACGAACCTTCGCTGCGGCCGCTGCCGGTGAGC
>CAYQMZ010000134.1:1787-12680 GCA_964418725.1 uncultured Pirellulaceae bacterium | reverse complement strand
TCGAATTGTTGCAATGCCTGGTCAAATTCTGAGTTGCGTAGCTGCGCAATTCCGTCAGCCATCAGCACTTCGCAACGAGTCTGAAAGTCGATTCGTTCGAAATCCAATTCGTTGTCAAGCACATCCCTGGGTACATTGCCGTAGGTACACTGTGACCAAACGTCGACAATATGTCCGGTAGCTTGTTTGTCACCAATGGATCGGGCGGACTCGAAGTTTTTCTCGCACGCCTCCAAAGCTTCTTTGAATCGGCCAAGTCGATAAAGCGAAGCGGCGACCTGGTAGCGGGCAATATGCAGATTCCAATAGTCTCCTGCTTCTTCTAACAGCCGAATTGCTTTCTTTCCAATCCTGATTGCTTCTTCGAATTTCGCACCTGCATACAGCGGGATAGCTAGAAACGATAACGACTGCCCCTGAGCACAAAGGTCTCCTAGGTCGGTTCGGATTTCCAAAGACTTCTCGCCATATTGAATGGCCCGTCGATGAAACCCGAGCAGACTCATGCCCGGACCGTGTTCCGAATACGCCGCGGCCAATTCCAACGATGGGAGGAATTTTTCGCCAAGGTTCAGTGAACGCAAGTGCGCCCAGAATGTCTCGATCTTGCCTCGTGAATACCAGCAAACGTGAGCTAATCCGCTGAAGAGGCTTATCGTCAGTCTTTCTTTTTCATTGGGCGGCCGCTTCGTTCGGTGCAGCAAGAGGCTTGGAAAGCATGTCGTAAGTACCTGAAAACAAACTTCCCAGAGCAAGAATGCAGCTAGGACTGAAAGCTTTTTCGGGACGCGTTGTCGTAGCGTTTGCGTCGCCATTTCATAGTGAATTGCGGCGTCCTCCAAATCACCTTTTTTGAAGTACAGCTTGGCAAGGTTTTCGAGCGTACGCGCCTCTTCGATCTCGTTGCTGGTAAAGGCTTTCGCCGCCTCGAAGTGGCGTTCGCAGGCTTCGTATTCGCCAAGCAACATCAGGACGCGGCCCAGCCCCCAGTGGATCTTCAAAGATGTATCCGCGGCGGCGTAAGCCATTCCGCGTTCAGCGATGAGGTACAAGTTGCGAGCGACATCCAGCGAGCTGTTGGCTTCCGCTTCCTCCGCCGCAGACATCGCAAACGGTAGAGCTTCTTGCACGGAACCAGCCGCATCGAAATGATATGCGACCTGTACGGAATCAGAATCTCGCCGCTTAGCAAAGTACTCCGCCGCCTTTTGGTGAAGCGACCTGCATTTGTGGTCGCCCAAACCTGCGAGCAACTTCTCCCGGATTTTATCGTGAGAGAACGCCCCGAAACCAGCCTGGCCACGCAACCAAACCATGTTTCGACTGCGGGCTTCTTCCAACGCTCCCATGACCGCGGATATGTCGCAATCGGCAAGATGACCGACTGCGTCATAGTCGAACTCCTTGCCAACGACCGCTGCTGCGGAAAGAAACTCGACCGTCTCGGGTGACAGCAATGCGAGCCGCCTGCCCAAGAACTCGCCGGCATCCTTGGAGGACTGACAGTCTTCGAACGCACGCTGATTGATCCGCCAACCGTCGTGCTGGTAGGTAATGGCTTCTGACTCGACGAGGCCTCGCACTGCGGCGGACGCCATGAAGGGACTGCCGTTCGCCGCTCGCACAATGAAGTCTGTCGCTTCACTGGGGAGCGTGCCCGCCATCGATTCTGCTAACAGACGCACCTCATCCGACATGAGATCGCCGAGCCGCAATCGCTCGATCGCATCCAAACGTCGAAGCGGATGGTCGTGCCCAACTTCCTCTGAACGGCACGCGACCAAAACGAGTACGTGGCTATCTTGACGCGAAGACTTGTCTTCCAGCCATCGGAAGAGGGCCGAGTGGGTTTGGGCGTCGGCCCACTGCGCGTCGTCCAGGATGACCAACGCAGGGTGGTTAGCGGAACCGAGCACGTTGAGGTAGTGGCAGATCGATCTCATCACCCAGCCTTCGGAAAGGCTGGTGGTGTGGTCATTCGAAGCGGACTCACCCTCGTTCAATTTGGACAGCTGCGGGAAGAGCGTTTTCAACCCGTTCCATGCTTCGTGATTCGCTTCATAAAACGCACTGCCGAATGCCGGGTCGTTTTGTGCTGCGGAAACAACATCGCTGATGGTGCCATCGAAGATGGATAGACCGTGTGTTGTTCCCTCGACACCCTGTCCTCGGAAAAGCCGAAATCCTCGTGCTGCAGCTAACTGACTTAGCTCGAGAAGTAGTCGGGACTTGCCGGATCCCGAGATGCCTTCCAAAAAGATGAGTTGCGATTTCCCTCGTGCGACGCGGTGCAACTGATCTTTTAGTCGACTCATTTCGTCAATGCGGCCGACGAAGGAAGGTTCGATCAGGGTCGAGCGATCGTCTCGGCTGCCAATGACGAGGTCTGGTTCCGCGACTCCTGCGTCAAGTTGTTCCTTTATCTGCTCTAGGTCAAACTTTACCGCTTCGGCAGTCTGATACCGGTCCGCCGGATCTTTGCTGAGTAGGCGGTGAACTACTTGTTCAAAGACTCTAGGGACGGATACTCCTGCATCCTTGAACGATGGAACCGGCGCCGTCATGTGGGCCAAGAGCACCGAGCTGATTTCGCTTCCCGGGTACGGAGCTCGGCCGGTCAGCATGTAGTACATCAAGCCACCGGCTGAATACAAATCGGCAGATGCTTGGATGTCTCGGTCGATCGAGCCGGTTTGTTCTGGAGAGCAGAACATGACGACGCGAATCCGTGTTTCCTGATTTTCGGCGTACTCGCGAAGCGATACGTCTTTGCGAAGCAGCTTAAGACGGCCGTCGTCGAGAATGATGACGCGTTCGGGGCGAACGTCGAGGTGGTGCACACCGGATTCGTGAAGCGTAGTAAGGGCATCAAACAGACAGAGCGATGCGTCGATAGCCGTTCTTAAATCGAACGGCTGTTGCGTGATCGTCTGGTAGAGGCTTGAACCTTCGACGAATTCATCAACCAGCAGGACAGAATCTTCGTGGAACGTCGCGTCCACGGCGCGAGACAGCGACGGGTGGTCCAGATCGTGAGTAACCGCGTACTCGTGTTGGAGCGCGACGATGGTGCCCGGCGTCAGGCCTGTAACGGCCTGGATTGCTACTTCTTTATTCGACTGTTTATCAAAGCCGAGTGCGACGAGTCGGTGCTTCGATTCGAACAGCGCTGATTGCAATACGAAGCGATTATCAAAACGCTCTGCATTCGCGTACGCAAAGTACTGATTCGGACATCGACAGACAGTTGTTGATCGCATCGGGACGACCCACGCGCCAAGTCTTAGCTAATGGACAAATTTTGCCTGTTCCTAACCGTGCGAAAAACGCAATCGACTAAGAGCGGGTTTACGAGCTTCTGAAAAATCTACGTCGTGAAAGGAGCCCCAAATATCAGAAAATGCGTGAGCTCTAGAAACGGTACGTTGCAATCAATTGAGCGTTCCAACAAACCCTCACATTCGCTCCGACCTAGGTGGAATTCTGTGGACTGATCACTCCAGAGGAATCTCCACGAATTCACATACAGATAAACCAGTTGAGGGGTGTTAGTGACGGACACAATTAACTTACAAATGACATAAGACCCAATCCCTCGTGAGATCGCCAGTGAAATGAGAAGTAACAAACCAACTGACTTCGGCTTTACGGATGATGGATCATTCCAAAACGTCGCGTTCCCAATTACGTGGGAACAAGATTACTCCCAAAGAGCGAACCCAGCACTGTTTACTCGACTGCTTCGAGACTCTGTGCCCGTGGTTAAGTACATTGGTTTTCGTATCGATGAAGTGGGCGAAGGCTTTTGCCGAAGTACGCTGCCTTTGAACTACGAGTCGACGAATCAACATGGCTCGCACCAAGCGGCACTGATGTCGTTGGCCGCCGACTACACAGGTGGTGCGGCATTCTCCGCGTTGCTTCGCGGCGTTCCTATCGGTGGCATACATCCGGGCGCCGACGATAAGACTGCCGCCTTATGGCTGGCGTCGATGCACGTGAAATATTTCTCGCCAAGTGCCGGCGATCTCACGCTTACGTGTCGGATTTCGCCCAGTGAATGTCGGCACATTCAACAACGATACTTCAGCGGACGCCGGGTCTTGTCGCGGTTGGACGTGAATTTCGAATGCGATGGGGAACCCGTTGCTTCGGCGGAAATGGCCTATTTCGCACAGCCTTCTTGGCAGCTGCGGCCGACAAAAGACAATTCGCGAGTGTCGCGTCTTTTCCGCCACAAACTAAAGGCATCCGCACGAATGATCGCCGGACTACGTGGTGGTTTGGGCGGCGACAGTCGTTTGGAAGTGCATTGCAAGCATTCGAAAGCCGTGGCCGGACCCCATGGTGCGTTGTTGGCGCAGCGACTTAATCGAGTCTTGCCCGAGCTTCAGGACATGGTCTTGGCGCGAACTAAGCATGTTGATTCGGTATTGCTTAACGGGTTGAGAGCCGGCATTGAACAAGTCGTGTTGATCGGCGCCGGTTTGGATGTGCGCGCGTTTCGCTACGGAAGCGAGTCGCTACGTGCCCGCTTCTTTGAGTTGGACCTGCCCGAAATGCTTGAAGAACGCGAACGCGTTTTAGATGCGTTGGGACTGGCCGCGAAGATGCGCCGTCAGAGCATTCCGATGAACTTTCAAACACAGCGACTCGACGAAGTCTTGGCTCCTGAGTCTGGATTTAATCCTCGGTTGCCCACCGCATTCATCTACGAAGGCTGCTCGATGTATTTCGACGAGCCCACGAATGCGGCAGTCATCTTGGCTGCGAAGCGATTGATGCAGCATCGGGACAGCCTAATCTGGGTTGACTTTGTCGGTGATGACGCAGTGAGTGGTCGACATGATCACGAAAGTATTAACGTATTCTTGCGTGGCATGGAGGAACTTGGGGAATCGTTCGTCTATGGTCGAAATGATCCTGCAGAATTCTTGCGTGGGTTAGGGTTCTCACGCATTAAGCAATGCAGTTCCGACGAGTTCTTTGATACTGCAAATCCGGTCGCGAAAATGTATCGGTTTACGGTGTCGCAGGTGTAGAAGATGGCGTGAACGCTACGCCATTGCGTTCGCCGAGGTCGGGGGCTTCGGCGAGCTGAAGTGCATCGGAGTATTTACAAAGCCGCTGGCTTTGATTTCGTTTTCCGTCCCGCTTTCATTCAGCTCTTGCTTGATACGGATGAAGTCCGACTCGCGATCGAGAAACGCCTGGACGATGACAGGGTCGAAGGCGGTGCCGCTGTCATCGACGATAATTTGTTTGGCCTTCTCGTGCGTGAACGCGTCTTTGTAGACCCTCTTCGTGGTCAGCGCGTCATAGACGTCGGCGACGGATACAATCCGTGCTGAGAGGGGAATGGATTCTCCGGACAGGCCATTGGGGTATCCTTTCCCGTCCCATCGCTCGTGATGGCACAGGACGATGTCTTGTGCAAAGCGATAGAATTTTGTGGACGGATTATTCTCAACCGCCGCCGCAAGGGTTTCGGATCCAATCACCGTGTGTGTCTTGATGACCTCGAATTCCTCTTTCGTCAATCGCCCCGGCTTTAACAGGACATTGTCGGGAACGCCCACCTTGCCAATGTCGTGCAAAGGACTGGTGGCATAGATAGTTCGAACGTAATCGGCATCGACGATGTTCTTGAATTCTGGCTTCTGTGATAGTTCGTCCGCGAGGACCCGAGAATATTCTCGCATTCGTTCCAGATGAGCGCCCGTGTCTGTGTCGCGCGACTCAGCCAATTTGGCGAGAGAGAAGATGAATGTGTCGCGGCCTTCGAGGCTACTGATTCGCTCGGCAGCGCGGACTCGCACGCGCAGTTCATCTGGGTTAAATGGTTTGCGAATGAAGTCGTCTGCTCCGGCATCTAATGCTTGGACCAGGTCCTTGTTGGAGTGACGACTGGTTAGCAGGATGAAGTAGACGTAGGAGGCCAGATCGCGATCGCGAACCATGCGGCACAGTTCAAGCCCATCGATTTCCGGCATTTCCCAATCGGAAACAACAAGGCGATAGTCGCTTTGCTGAATCATTTGGAATGCTTCGCAGCCGTCCGAGGCGGTTGCCACGTCGTATCCAAACGAACTTAGGAATTCGTCTAGGATTGTTCGGCTTGTTAGATCGTCGTCAACGACAAGAACTCGCATAATGCCTAACCCGCCACGAAGGAGGAAGTGAGTTCTCGGTACGATTGGCAGTTGCTTTGAAGCTCCTGCATGTTGGCTCGAGCCTCGTCAAGTCTCTGGTCGGAGGCAAGGTGCTCCAAGGATTCAGCCGCCGCGCGAATCTCTTCGGCCGCGACATTTGCTGAGGCCCCTTTGATTCGATGGGCCACCCGTCGGGCGTCTTCGGTGTTGCCTGATGCCAAGGTGCCAGCCAATTCCGGGATGTCCTGATCTAGTTGCTGCAGGAATGAATTGACAACACGCTGAACGAGGTCCGTACGACCTACGCAGCGTGCGAGCAGTTCGTCGGGTACTTGGTATTTCTCGCTCATTTCGACTTTCGCGTTTGCTGGAGCCAATTGTGTCGGCGTGCATTCACTCAGAAAAGATTACTTCATTCAGATAACCGTCAACGCCGTTGATGCAGAAACGTGGCGATTCTGCCGCCACCCTGCAGAGCTACGCCTAACAAGCGGCGCTGTGCAATCATTCGGTAAATCCGGATTGGTGGGTGTCGGCACGCTATAATCGCGTAGGTCACCCTAACCCTTATGACCTTCACCAAGAAAGCTGTGGAAGACAGGAAACGATTTGCGAAACTGCAGAAATGGAACCGTTTTACTGGTCGGGCTTGTTTGGCTCGGATGCTTGGTCGTAGCTAGTTCTGCGGAGGCTTCGCCACCAGCAAAGTCTGAGGCGGCATCGCCGGAATACGATCGGGACATTCGACCGATTCTTGCACGCAATTGCTTTGCCTGTCATGGTCCCGACGAAGCGTCCCGGGAAGCCGATTTGCGGTTGGATCTGTCTGCCGTCCAGGCGGTGGATCCCGAGTCTCCATTGGATAGCGAGTTATTGCTTCGTATTCGATCCGAAGACCGGGAGCTGCTGATGCCTCCTGCGGAGTCTGGGAAGAAGCTCACAGCGAACGAGAAACAGCTAATCGAATCGTGGGTTCTGCAAGGGGCGAGCTATCAACGCCACTGGGCATTCGTGCCTCCGACGCAACGCGAAGTTCCTGTTGGTTCTGCATGGGCGAAGAATGAAATAGATCATTTTGTCGAGCAGCGGATTCGGGCTGCAAACATCACAGCCTCGGCCGAAGCTGATCCACAGATTCTGATTCGGCGGTTGACGCTGGATCTGACTGGATTGTTGCCGTCTATTGAGGATGTAGATGCATTCGCCTTGGAGTATCGGCATGCACCTGACGAGACCTATCAACGTTGGGTGAAGAAGCTGATGGATTCGAACCGGTATGGCGAACGTTGGGCGAGACCGTGGCTAGATCTTGCGCGGTATTCCGACACCAATGGCTACGAGAAGGATCGCCCTCGTTCGATCTGGCCGTACCGAGATTGGGTCATCAACGCCCTGAATGAAGACAAGCCATTTGACGATTTCTCGATTGAACAATTGGCTGGCGATATGCTTCCCGAGGCGAGCGAAAGTCAGCGGATCGCTACCGGTTTTCACCGTAACACGATGCTTAATGAAGAAGGTGGAATTGATCCACTTGAATACCGTTACTACGCGATGGTCGATCGCGTGGCGACGACTGGTACTGTTTGGATGGGGCTGACGATCGGCTGCGCTCAGTGCCACTCGCACAAATACGACCCGATTTCACATCGTGATTACTATCAAATGATGGCGTTGCTGAACAACGCGGACGAGCCGGATGTTGAGGTGACGACGGATGCGATACGTCAGCGAAAGCGGCGGATTGAGAGCGAGCTAGAAAGTCTTGTAGCGGAGCTCGAGTCGCAATTCCCATCGGATCGTGATTTGGAAGTCGAACTTTCTGAGTGGATCAAGCAAAAGCAACAGCGTGTTTCGTCATGGACTGTCGCAGTCCCGGTCAGTTTTCATTCAAACTTGCCGAAGCTCGAGCGAATGGACGACAACTCCATCTTCGCGAGTGGCGACTTTACCAAGCGAGACGAATACAAGATCGAACTGGATTGCTCGGAAGTCACGGCGCCGATCAGCGCAATTCGCTTGGAGGTTCTGCCTGATGATCGGCTTCCGGCGGCCGGACCGGGACGTGCTTACTATGAGGGGCGCCAAGGGGACTTCTTTCTAAGTGAACTGCAGCTCGAAGATGCGAACGGTCCTCTCAGATTCAAGTCAGGCAGTCGCAGCTACGGAAAAATTGCTGTAGGCAGCGGCAATGCGGAGGCTGCGAACGTTTTCGACGGCGAAGGTTCGACCGGGTGGTCGACGGCGAATGGGGAGGGGCGGCGGCACACGCTCGTGCTGAACCTGGAACAACCGGTCGACGCGAAACGACTAACCGTCAACATGCTGTTTGAACGGCACTTTGTCGCGGCACTAGGTCGATTTCGTTTTTCTGTGGCGACAAAGCCAGAGGACTCTGAAGCACTCGGGTTGTCTACAAGGCTAGAGCAGATACTTCTGCGATCGCGAGATCAATGGTCTCCGACGGAAACACAGGCAGTTCGTTCAGCGTTCTTGAGTGATACGGAGTTGCTCGCGGAAGCGAGGAAGCCGATTGAGAAACTTGAAGCTCAGCTTCGTGAGAGAACCACAACGTTGGTGATGCAGGAGCGGCCGGCGGATAACCGTCGCAAGACGTATCGCCACCATCGCGGCGAGTGGCTGAGTCCACGGGAGCAAGTCGTGCCGGGGGTACCGGAAATCTTCAGCCGTGGCACGGACAGTGACGCAAAGTCGGGAACACAGACGTCTGTCTCCAACCGCCTTGGATTTGCGCGGTGGCTGGTGAGTCGACAGAATCCGTTGGTGGCTCGCGTGGTTGTGAATCGAGCATGGCGGCAGCTAATGGGACATGGACTGGTGCGTTCGGACGGCGATTTCGGTACGCAAGCGGAACCGCCAACTCATCCCAAGTTGTTGGATTGGCTGGCGGTCGAATTCATGAATCAAGGATGGTCGATGAAGTGGCTGCATCGGAAGATCGTGACGAGCGCGACTTATCGGCAGCAGTCACGGTTAACGGATGAGTTGCGAACGACGGATCCGACCAATCAGCTGTACGCACGCGGTCCCAGGTATCGCGTCGATGCTGAGACGATACGCGACATGATGCTTTGTGCCAGCGGTTTGCTGTCGGACAAAATCGGCGGCCCCAGCGTAAAACCACCACAGCCGGACTCCGTGACCTCACTTGCATACGGCAGTCCACGTTGGAATGCATCCGAGGGCGATGCCCGGTATCGCCGTTCACTGTACACCTTCAATAAACGCACGGCCCCGTTTGCAGCGTTCACCACCTTCGATGCTCCGACGGGCGAGAATTGCATTGTCAAACGCAGCCGAAGCAACACACCTTTGCAAGCGCTGACGTTGCTAAACGACCAGATGTACACAGAAATGGCGGAGGCAATGGGGAAACTTGCTGCCGAGCACGCTGCAGAATTGCGAAGGAAAAACGATTCGAAGCACGCCGAAGAGCTTTTGAATGCGCCCGACCCGCTCAATGGGGCAATCAAATTGGTATTTCGCCGCTTGCTCTCGCGGAAACCGACTGAGCGAGAGACGGAACGCTTGCGAAGCTTTTATCGACAGCAAAGCGAGCGGTTGGCTGAAGACAAGAATGCATCGCCAGCGGAAATCGAGCCTAATGCATACACGCGTCTTGCCCGTGTATTGATGAATTTGGATGAAGTGATCATGCAGCACTAGTGCCATTGCTGGCGACTGCTGTTCAGAGGTCCGCGCGATCTGTTTCGGTAGCGTTCCCGTACGTCCAGGATGCGCGTGCTGGAAATCATCTGCATCGGTGGATTTCTGATTGACGTTCAGCGGCCAAGATTCGTATTGTCCCGTTACCGTATCTCGGGGAACTCGGAATTGAGAACGAAGCGAAGGATCGCAGTGCGTATTTTCGCGATATCCGGACTGACAATTGGCTGGCTGCTTTTGATGACCGGTCAAAGCTATGGCGAAGGTGCGTTGGCGGGGCTACGCAGCGCCGTCCGAGAGGTGTCCACAAACTCCGATGATGAGTCAGAGGATGATGAGGAGCTACGACTCGCGGACCGACGGTCTCGACGGTCCAAGTCGCGTGGCGCAGCCAGCCTGTCTGCATCGTTCTCAAACTGTGATGACGACGACAGCCCTTTCCAAAGCGACATTGAAGAATCGTTGGGACGCATCTTTTTGTATGTCGTATCGTCACCGTTTTGGCTGCCGCCTTCCATGTTGCGCGACGATTACTACGCAGAGAGCTACTTCGCGAGCTTCCCGTACGCGGAACACTTCGGTCGAGAGCACAACGGATACATGTTGATTGACCCGGTGGAGGTCGACGAATTCTCTGAGCGAAGTATTCGCATTACCGCACAATATGGAACCTCCTTCGATGATCTTTCGCACTGGGGAGGCAGAATACAGTTCGACAGTCAGCTTCGCTTTGGATTCGACACGGCGACGCGGTGGCTGCAAGAGGATACTCCGACAGGCGACGAAGAATTAAACGTGGGCGACGCCAATCTTGTGTTTCGTTTTGCACAGTCTCGCCGTGTGCAAATGAGAAGTGGCTTGGGCGTAAACTGGATGACGGATGACGTCGATACCGACCTGGGATTCAACTTTACCTATGGCGCGGATTGGTTCCCTGACGATCCATTTGTCGTATCTACGCACATTGATTGGGGCACTCTGGGTGAAACCAATATATTCCACTACCGCCTTACCGGTGGCGTGCTGTTGGGCAGGACGGAAGTGTTCCTAGGAT
>CAYQMZ010000134.1:0-1777 GCA_964418725.1 uncultured Pirellulaceae bacterium | reverse complement strand
GGTCGATGATCGGCGGGATCCGAGTCTGGTTTTAAAACGACTCGTTCCGCTAGTTCAGGTCCAAGTATTGGGTTAGTGGACTTCGCCAGCAGTCCCGGATGCCGAGGAATTCTGGCGAAGGCCACTGCAGGCAACCCAATTCCGAATCCTGACGCAGCACTGGTTCCAAATTGGCGTTAGGACAATCGGTACAGGACGATCTGTACAGCCACTAGTAAACACGGCAGTAAAACACTGGTTGCTCCCACCCAATGAACCCAGTCTCGCTGAATGCGGCCGGCTACGTCTTGCGATAATGGGATTAGGATCGCGACGCCCGAGGCGATCGGGGAAACCTGGTAGGCGATTAACCAGATGTTGCTTGTAAAAGGAATTCTGAGTAACGAGCCCAGAATCCAGGGCATGAGTTGACTTAAAACCATGGCAACCGCGAACAACACGAACGCTGTCCGCCACCAACCTCGATGAGATCTAGCAGCCAGAGCGTTCAACGCGACGGGAACGACGAGTGTCATCAGCATCGAAAGGCCGAAAAAGATGTAGCTCTTTAACTGCCATCCCGTAAGTGACCAGTCGTAGTTGTTGACGAGATACTGTTGGTAAACATGAAATGGGTGCATCAGCAGGCCAGAAATGAACGTGAGACATTGAACGGCAATGATCCAATGACCTGGGTGCCGCAACAAACGCCCACCTTTGGTCTTTGCGAATAGCAACGCGCCGATGCCGACGAGAGCCGCGGCGAAGCTTGCCGCGGTGATAGCCCCGGTAACTTGCGACACGTTGATAGCAATTCTGGTCGCCGCGTCGATTTCTGCGTCGCTTTCGAAAATTCTTGAGTAGCTCCAGTTCGACACGACAATTCCAAGTGCGCTGAGCGCTGTCCAAAGCATCATCAATGCAATCGACAGCCTTGGGATTGGTGGCTCCGTGGACTCTGGCGATACGGCTGTGGTATTGCTGATGTGGTTCGACATTAGTTTCGACGCTTGTTGGATCTTTTCAAATCGGTTTGCAATACAATGACAGCGTTGGTGGAAATCTCGCTAGGAGGTTCCTCGAGTGCAGTGACCGAAACTGCCGGACGGAAGACTCCACAAAGGGTGCCCCAGTCGTGCCAAAGATAATTAAGGATCACCCATGTATCGTTTGTCTCTGTACGCGTTATTCGTCGCCTTTGGCTTGCTATTGGGAAACGACTCAACTTTGCTCGGTCAGCAACGGCCGAATATTGTGATCCTGTTGGCCGATGACCTGGGCTATGGCGAGCTAGGTTGCCAAGGCAATGAGCAGATTCCGACGCCTCACATTGACAGTATCGCAGAGAACGGCGTGCGTTTCACAAGCGGCTATGTGACCGCGTCATACTGCAGTGCCTCCAGGGCGGGGCTAATGACTGGCAGATATCAGGCCCGTTTCGGCTATGACGACAATCCAACAGGGGCTAGGAATGAGTTGCCAAATGCGGGGCTTCCAAAGTCGCAGCCAACCTTGGCGGAAAGGCTCCAAAGTGCCGGCTATGCAACGTCACTGGTTGGAAAGTGGCATCTTGGGGGCACCGCGAAGTTTCATCCACAACGTCGTGGATTTGATGAGTTCTTTGGGTTTACGCACGAAGGCCACTACTTTGTGCCGCCACCGTACGATGGCGTGACAACAATGCTTCGCAGAAAGGTATTGCCCGGAGGACCTGACGCCAAGCACGTTCGTTGGACGTCTCCTGATGGTCGCCTGATCCTGTCGTCTCACATGCGATCAAACGAACCGGACTATGACG
>CAYQMZ010000133.1:11724-12727 GCA_964418725.1 uncultured Pirellulaceae bacterium | reverse complement strand
GTGAAAGGTTACAAGGCACATTGTGCAGAACTAGGGCCACGGGGTGACAACGGAACCATCACACCAACGGCGGCGTTGTCGTCGATCGTCTATATGCCCAAGGAATCGTTGGCTTTCCTACGCTACCTATGGCGTCATCACCGCAAAGAGCTGTGGAGTGACTTGGGTTTTCATGATGCGTTCAACCTGGATCGTGATTGGTACGCTCCAGCCCATCTAGCGATTGACCAAGGTCCAATCATCACCATGCTGGAGAATTATCGTACGGGCCGTCCATGGCAACGCTTCATGTCGATTCCTGAAATACGTACGGCCCTGAAGGCGCTGAACATTCAGGAAACTTCAGACCATTCAGCCCAACGCGATCTGGTATTTGCAGAGATCGATGGCCAGCAACTGAAGCTGGACGTTCACTACCCCGACCATCACTCGCAGACGTCTTTGAAGCCGCCGCTGGTTGTGTGGATTCATGGCGGAGGTTGGCGAGCAGGTTCGAAGAACCATCCTCCAATTCTCGCTCTGAAACAACATGGCTATGCAGTAGCCAGCATCAGCTACCGATTCACGGACAAAGCGATCTTTCCAGCACAGATTCACGACTGCAAAGCCGCGATCCGATGGCTTCGAGCGAATGCCGAACGATTCGGATACGACGCGACTCGTATCGCGGTTGCAGGTGGATCCGCCGGGGGACATCTTGCTTTGCTGCTTGGCGTTTCGGGTGACGTTCAGGAACTAGAGGGAACCGTGGGCGGCAACCAGAAACACAGTTCTCGTGTACAGGCGATCGTCGATTACTACGGACCGTCAGACTTCGTGCTTAGAGGTCAAACACAACCAGACCGAGCCTACACGAATAAGTCTGGCAGCTTTGCGTTGCTTGGTGGTGTTGCCGGCAAGAGGCTAAAGGTTTCTGTAGAAGAATCCGCGAGTCCAGCTCATTACGTATCGGCTGACGACCCACCACTTCTTGCGTTTCACGGCAGCGCGGACGAGGTGGTAC
>CAYQMZ010000133.1:2058-11714 GCA_964418725.1 uncultured Pirellulaceae bacterium | reverse complement strand
GAGTCAACGTATTACAGAACTGTACCGCAAGGCTGGACTACAATCACAATTGATCGTGTTGGACAAAGCTGGCCACGGTGGCCGTCACTTCTTCCAAGACGCGAACCAAAAGGTACTGATTGCATTCTTGGACGGCGTACTAAAGGACTGACTGTGCGTCCTATCAGGCGGGTTGCTCAGCCACTCTCGGCGATCGAATTGAAGAGACAGCCTGCCAAGTCGCAATTTGCACAGTTGCTCCTGACAACGACCGACCATCACGCCAATATGTCATGGACCAGTTCGCCATGGACATCCGTAAGTCGGTAGTCTCGACCTTGGAACCGATACGTCAGACGTTTGTGATCGAAGCCTAGCAAGTGCAAAATCGTCGCGTGCAAGTCGTGAACGTGCACTGGGTTCTCGGCGACATCGAATCCAAGATCGTCAGTGCTGCCATAAACCATTCCCGGTTTCAGGCCGCCACCCGCCATCCACATCGTGAACGAATTAGGGTGATGATCTCGGCCGTCGTTACCGCCCTGCACCATGGGCGTACGCCCGAATTCTCCGCCCCAAATCACCAGCGTTTCGTCCAGCATTCCACGTTGCTTTAGATCTTTGATCAGTGCGGCACAAGCTTGATCCGTGTCTTTACAGTTCTTCGCCAACTGTGACTTGAGCCCACCGTGTTGATCCCACGACTCGTGGAACAATTGAACAAACCGCACTCCACGTTCAACAAGCCGTCGAGCCAACAAGCAATTATTCGCAAACGACATGACACCCGGCTTGGCACCGTACAATTCGCGAATGTGATCAGGCTCTTGGTCGAAGGCCATTGCTTCCGGCGCACTCCTTTGCATCCGAAATGCCATTTCGTAAGCGTTGATCCGAGTGGCGATTTCGGGTGCGCCGACGACGTCAAGACGTTTGCGATTCAGTGTATTAACTGTGTCCAACGTGGCTCGTTGAGCTGACCTTGATACGCCCGGCGGATTGGACAGATACAACACGGGATCGCCACTGCTTCGGAATTCAACACCGCTGTGCAGTGTCGGCAGGAACCCTGAGTTCCAGTTTCCGCTACCGGCACTCGGTCCTTTCTTGCCACTATTGAAGACAACATAGGCAGGCAAGTCCTCCGAGGCACTGCCCAAACCATAGGTAACCCACGACCCCATGCTTGGCCGACCAAATTGCTGCGAGCCAGTGCTCATTAGCAACTGGGCCGGCGCGTGGTTGAACGCATCGGTCTTCATAGATCGGATAATGGTCAGGTCATCCACGACACTGGCCGTATGTGGCAATAGCTCACTTAGTTCCGCACCGCACTGACCGCGTTTTGCAAACGAGTACTTTGGGCCGAGCAGCTTTGAGTTGGGATTGATGAACGCGGCCCGGTAGTCCTTCAAGAGGTCCGCAGGTGGCAAGGTACCATCAAGTTGTTGCAACTTAGGCTTGTAATCAAACAGTTCGAACTGGCTCGGGCCACCGCCCATAAACAACAAGATGACATTCTTGATCTTGGCAGGAAAGTGCGGAGCCTTCGGAGCCAGCGGGTTCACGCCAACACTCGCTTCGCCACTATCAGCGAGTAGCGATGTCAACGCGATGCTGCCGAGACCGATTCCACACTGCTGCAAGAACCAGCGTCGCCTAACGAGATCTAGGTGCTTTTCGATCGACGTAATCATGACTTCGTAATCGTCTCATCTAAGTTCAAGATTGCTCTAGCAACGGTGATCCAAGCCGCTTGCTCGGCAGCTGACACCTGATCGCCTGAAGTGCGAGCCGCTTGTGTCTGTCCCAGCAACGCTTGCAATTCGGCTTTTTCGGTCTTTGCATTGGCCGCGCGTTGTGAATTCAACAATTTCAAAAGCACTTCGATCTCGTCCACGTCGGGATTTCGACTGGTACACAAACGGTACGCGACTGTAATTCTCTGTCGGTCAGCTGCGTCACCAAACTCTTCTGTCGACACCTCTTGAAGAATCCGTCTTCCCAACCCACGCGCGGCGTCCAAAAACTGCGGCTCGTTCAGAAGCACCAAAGCCTGCAACGGTGTATTACTTCGTTCGCGTCGCACACAAGCAGCATCTCCTTTCGGAGCATCAAACATTTGCAATGGCGGATACGGCACGCTGCGATACTGATGCACGTATATCGATCGTCGATATTGCGTTGGGCCGTCGTCTTGCAACCAAACCTTTGGTCCATAGCTGGTCGGCGGTTGAAATAGGAACTTCGGCGCTGGCGGATAAGAGCTTGGGCCACCTAACGTTGGCGACAGTAACCCACTGGCATGAAGCGCCAGGTCGCGAATCATTTCCGCTTCCAATCGCACACGTGGCCCACGAGCCAATAGCGAGTTAGACGGATCCGCTTGGTACCGTTGCCTACTAGCGGCGGAAGTTTGTCGGTAGGTCGCCGAATCGACGATCAGACGATGGATGTGCTTCAGACTCCAACCATTCTCCATCAGCTCGCATGCCAGATAGTCCAACAACTCTGGATGCGAAGGTGGTGAAGATTGAAATCCAAAATCTTCCGGCGTCGTGACCAGGCCGTTACCAAAGTAGGCTTGCCAAATTCGATTGACGATCACACGTGCGGTGGTTGGAGCGTTGGGCGACACCAACCAACGTGCGAATCGTAGTCGATCGGGGTCCGTGGACTCGGTCATCTCGTGCAAAAACTGAGGTGATGCAGCGGTGACCTTTTCGGTGGGGCGTAAGAAATCCCCTCGCGCGAAAACGTGCGTCTCGCGTGGTTGTTCTAGTGACTCGGCGACCAATTGCGTGGCGGTTTCAGGGAACTGCTTCCATAATTCTTCAATCTCTTGATTGGCCGCGGAGAACTCTTCTTCGTTGTCACGACGCCACTGAGAGAAAAGCGTCCGCCAATCCTCGGCACCCCAATCCGCTGAGTCTTTGCGCAGAATCGGCTCAACGCTTGAGAGCACCGTGGCATTGGGAATCGATTCGCTTTCCGAAATGCTGAATCGATAACGACCAATCAAGAAATTCTGATTGTCGTCCGAGTTCCAACCACCATGCTTCTGCACCATCGTGAACGTCAGTTTGGCGGGCCCATCGATTTCGATTGGCTTTTCGGGTACGAGAATCAAGTGACGTGGTTGGTTATTGCGTCCCGGATCAAGCTCAGTCGTCCAAGCGGTCTTCTCATCACCGTCGATCGCATATTCGGCTGGTCCTGTGACGCGTTTGTCCTTCGCCGGATCCCTGTCACGGTAGTGCGGTTTGAGTTCCGCTCTAGCCGGATTCACATCCGAAATCGCCGCAAAAAACTTCACATCGAATGCAGCAGCCACTTTGTCGTCAGTGTCTTTCGCAAGCGGTTGTACCCGCATCTTGAATTCACTGATCGCGCCGGTTCCATCGAGACTCCGACCTGGGCCCCCACGAGGCAACTGAGGGTGCGTCAGTGCATCGATTCGCACTGCTGTGATTGTGCCGACAGACGGCCTGGTCAAAGAAAACGAATCGCTAGTTCGAGTCGGTGCATAGCTTTCGCTGACAATCGACCCGTCATCCAAAACCAAAAACTTCTGGCCAGTGAATGGCAATTCCGTGGGTGTTACAGCGGTCCATTTCGGCATTCCGGCAGCAACCGATTCCGCCCATCGCCGAACGCTGGTCTTCCAATTCGGATTGGCAGCCCTGAGTCTCTCCTCGATCGCCTCAATCTCTTGCAAGACTCGATCACGCTGCCGCGTTTGCTCTGGCGTGAAAACAGAAATGCAGGCTTCATGAAAATCGTTCAATGCTGCAAACATCGAGTAATACTCTCTGTGAGTCAGCGGATCGTACTTATGTGTGTGGCACTGAGCGCACTGCGTAGTGATGCCCAAGATCGATTTACCAATCGCATCCATCCGGTCGAACATCCCTTCGACGCGGAATTGTTCGGGGTCGGCGCCGCCTTCCTCATTCGTCATCGAGTTCCGCAGGAAGCCTGTGGCGACGCGCTGACTCTGGTTGGCATTGGGAAGCAAGTCGCCGGCAATCTGCTGAACCACGAAGTCGCTGTACGGCAGATCTTGGTTCATCGCATCGATCACCCAATCGCGATAGAACCAAACGCTCCGCGGCATATCTTTCTCGTAGCCTGCCGAATCTGCGTATCGAGCCGCGTCTAACCACCAACGTCCCCAACGTTCGCCGAAGTGTGGCGAATTCATTGCTTGGCGAACGGTTTCGTCCAACGCACTTCGCCAATCATCGCCAGCTTGCTGAACCTGATCCAGTTGTTCCAGCGTTGGCGGCAGCCCGGTCAGATCGAGGGAAATGCGTCGAACTAACGTCTCGGGATCTGCCGAGGCTGAAGGAACTTGCCCCTGCCCTTCAAGCTTAGCAAGGACAAACGCGTCAATTGGATTTCGAACCCAATTCTCGTTTTGAACGGCGGGAGGTGAACCACGTTTTGGTGACTCAAATGCCCAATGATTGGCATACGGTGCGTCTGCCTCAATCCACTGGGCGAGCAACTTCTTTTCCGCTTCGGTCAGTTTCTTGCCAGTCGTCGGCGGCGGCATGACGAGTTCTGGATCGTCGCTTGTAATCCGGGCAATAACCTCGCTGGCCTCGACATCACCAGGCACAATAGCCCCGAAATCAATTGCAGCCTCCCGTACATCGAGCCGCAGTTCTGCTTCACGCGTTTCGGCATCCGGACCGTGGCACAAGAAACACTTGTCCGAAAGAATCGCGCGAATATCGCGATTGAAGTCGACACGCTTTGCCGGCGGCTCCTTACCAGGCTCCCCCATCGCATAGGGGACTAACGCCGTCGTTAGGAAGCTTATTAGAAGAACAACGTCAAGGATCAATCGTTGAGGCGAGAAGAAGCGTAGCATGATCGACAGATCGACAGGTAAGTCGGTGGGAAACGAACGTGTCCATCATAGCAGATCGGCCGCAAGCGGCATTTGCATGACGCAAGACTGATCATTTGTGAGCGAGTCAATACACTGCGCAGACCCGAAGGATCCGCAAGCAGACAAAGCCAACGCGGGGGCGAATGCTGGTCGGAACAGAACCAGCTTCACCCGCGACTACGCAAAGGAAATGCGTTCACACCACCGAAGACTTGCCGTGGAGCTACACAATCTAAACCAACGTCACCGTCCATCCGTCATCGGGAGTGACATCTCCCACTGCCCACTGTAGATCAGCATTGTCGCCGACCGGATCCAGATAACGCCCCCAGTTGACGTTGTACAAGTAGTACACACCGTCGGCGGCCGGATCGAATTCCCAGACGACGCCACCCGCCGATTCGCTCGCGTGTGTGTCAATGTCTGCGAAATCGCCATCGAGATATCGCCCCGTCGCGACGTTTCGCAGCAGAAACCGATTAACATTTCCTGCCTCGATCAATTCCCACTGAGCATTGGAATTGTTCGCCGTAGATGTTTCTGCATTCACTCCGGCACCCGATAGCCAAGCCAAGTTCGACTCATTAAACAGCTGAATAGTGTTGCCTTGTTGCAACGGGTTCTCGGCGAACTGGAAGTACCCATTCGCATGCAATACCTCACTCTCACGGAACCCGGGTGAGATGCCGTCAGATGGTAGCCAGGTGCCCGTCGAGAAGACGCTGGGAGCTTCTGTTTCTAACACGTCACCGTTGATTTCGATGCGGTCGATTCCCAAATTCGAATCCGTTCCAGTGGCTGGATCATACGAGTCGTTCGTAAAGTAGATGCGGACGTCACTCGGGGTAACCTCGGTGTTGCCAACCCAAGACAGTGTGGTGAACTGCCTCGACTGAAGGTCGCCTTCCTGGCCTCCGAAATCAGACAGCGTGTATTCAGCGACTTGCTGGCCAGCGACCTCCAACACAACGTTCTCGTTGCCGGTAGTTCCTGCTGCGAGAATATTCACCGTTGTTTGTGTCGGATTGTCACCATTGGCTGCGCCTGGTGTTCCATTCAACAAGCTACTCGTCTGCCAATTCGCAGCCACGTTGTTGTCCAGTTCGGGACTGTTTAACGCAATTGAAAAACCAGTTCCATCAGCGCCCGTTGGCCATGGATTTTCGTTGGTGTACGAAACTTGATCAACGACGTTTCCGTTTTCATCAAGGAGCGTGATTGTTTCGCCACTGCTCTTGAGGCCGCCGTCATACTGCCCGCCCAGATAGATGCGACCTGAGTTCAATTGCTCGTTGAATTGAATCGCATTGTCGGTAAACACAACATGTTCGCCAGGAAGGATGACTGTGCCCTTCTGAATTTCAAGGTCGACTCCATCAATAGACCAGTCAGATAGATCTACGGCAAAACTGGAAGCGTTGTAGAGTTCCAGGAATTCGGCATCTTCGCCGGCTGGTTTGTAGTGTAGTTCGCTGATGACGATAGCGGGACTACTTGGCTCCGAGCCCGGAAGACGCACCTCGTTGTCAAAAACACTTTGACGGGCCTGGATACCTGTAACCCAACTGTCTTCCCACTCTTGCGCCGTATAAAAATTCGCCCGGCCCCAGGTTTGGAATTCCAGCTCCAGATTTGCGGCGCCGATCTCTTCGAGAATCTCTTCACGACGGGCGATCAATTGATCATCCTGCAGATACGTATCGACTAGCGTCTGCAGCCGCCCCCAGTAGAGTTGCTGGAACTCCGGCACGTCAAACATCGCATTCATGAAGATGTTGTCGACGGGTTCAAGCGTTGTGAATTCCGTTCCCTGCCATGGGCCACCGAATACGTCTCGCCAGGTTTGATCAAGATCCCACTGGATGATTCTCCATCGATCCGTCTCGCCATCGAGCGTCATGTAGAAGTTGTGCACCTGTTGATCCCCGTGTCGGATCAACGCGGAAATCGCCATGTAATTGACGACACTGGGGATATCGACGTTCTCGTACAACCATTGCGTCTTGGCTGCCGAGTTAGGCGACTCCAGGACGGCCTTCATCTCAGAAATGGCTGTAAAGTCGTCGTCGTCAGGTTCCTTCTTTTCGAAACCATCTTCGATTGCATATGTCCAACCGTTTTCGGCTTTGAAGAACTGGTCGTCATCAATACCGTTTTGCTGTCGCCACGTGCCGTCGTACAGTTCTTGGAAACGATAAACGCCAAAGAAGTCCGCATTTCCTTCGACTCGTGCGTAGAACGAATGAGCAAACGTCTCCGTCTGAGCATTGAAGATATCCCAGGAGACATCGGCAGCAACGAACGACCAGTCGGCATACTCGGCTTGAATTGCGAACTCATCGATCGTGTAGTCAAATTCGTCTCCGAAGTCGATTTCGTAGCCACTCGGCAATTCGATCTTGAAACTCTGCTTAGGGAAATTCACACGGCCATAGTCGCCGCCACGAATTCGCATCTCGGCATTGTCGACAACCTGGTTTCCATAGGCTACGACTGCCTCAATCTTAATCTTCTCCAGCACGTTCTCCGGTGACGTAATCAACGCCAAATCGTCTTGATCGTAGAACAGATGCAAGATCGGTAGGTCGTTATTGACGACGTCTATTGGCGAAACGACCAGCCCAAAGTAATTGATGCTTTCGCCCGCGAACGGTGCAACTTCGACGTCGGACTCAATTCGATAACGAACTAAGGTGCCTGCATCTTGACCAGCGATTGTCGCCGACCAAGTATCGCCTGAGGTATTCGTCATCGATACGGCCAGTTCTTCACCAAACATAATTCGGTAGTACAACGTTGCCGTCGTCGCCCCGGCAATGTCGGCCGAAATACTGAACGCCTCGTTGGGTAGGACGACGTCCGGATTGACTTGTATGTTCGTGATGTCCGGTGAATTGTCGTCACCAAAAATAGAGTTCTGAACACCCGGCGTAGGAACTCCCTCGGAGACGCCCCAGTTCTCGGCGAGTGCGTTATCAAAACTGGGGTTAATGAGTTCGAGTGAGGGACCGTTTCCGTCCGGCCCAGCAGGCCACGGGCTAGAGTCGTCGTAGTTGACTTCGTCGACCACCGTCACACCATCCACCGCCAACAACTGGATCAGCTCGCCGCCACCACTGATACCGCCCGCTGCAAATTCTTGAATTGGCGTGACGCCCCAAGTTGATTCAGCCAACGATGTCGACGGAGCTACGATGGCGTATTCGCCAGCACCAAGTGTTGTGCCCGCGTCAAATGTGAGATCGAATCCAACGAAGGACATGCCGGAAAGATCAACAGAGGCGCTGCCTGGGTTGTAGAGCTCAACAAACTCGGCATCTCCATCTTCGTTCGGGCCGGGATTGTAATGGATCTCGTTGATTACAACGGTCCCATCACCCGTATCTTCCTGAGCATATTGAAAGTACCCATTCGCGTGCAGAAATTCCGACTCTCGGAAACCAGGAGCAATACCGTCCTCCGGCAACCAAGTTCCTGTTGAGAAAACAGTGGGGCTTTCCGTTTCGAACCGCTGACCATCGATCGAGATCGCGTCGATGCGGACATTGCGATCGATACCATTCGCTGGGTCGTAAAGATCATTAGTGAATGCGAGCCGTACATCGTTAGCGGAGACGTCGTCAGCTGTGCTGTATGTCAGCGTAACAAAGTCGGCGTCGTTGGCACCAATGCCCAGATTGTCGTACGTCTGAACAACACTGCCAGCGACCTCAAGCGAAAGAGACTCCTCTCCCGTAACACCCGCCGCGAAGATTTGAACGGTAGACAACATGACACGTGCTTCGAGGCGCTCGCAATCAACATCAAGGCGTGCGCGTTCGCTCGTTATCAGTTTCGTGGGAGTAGAGTTCTTCTTGTTGCGCTTTTTGGAAGGGAAAAAACTCATATTTCACTTTCGCTCTTGCAAATCAAATACTCTTCGTAGTTCGAACGGGGGCCAATGGTACGTCAATTGATTCCAGAACTACAGCAGCTATTTGCAAATTTCGCGATCCATTCAGCGAACGCCACCTAAATCGGTGAAACAATCAGCGGTCGACGATCAATCGGTCGCAATCGGTAAACTGTTTGTTGGCTTGTCTTCAACATGATTAACAAATCGGAACCAGCAATAAGAACGAGAGTTCGACACCACAGGCAAGCAATGAACGTGAACGCAGATCATTGCAAGCTTCCAAGCGTCGCACGGGAATGAACGTTCCCCAAGCTTTGCTCGTATGCGATCTCGCCATCACATGAGGGCACCGCTCACCAAACCTGATTCAAATTGCCACGTATTGATTAGAATCGATGTGTCTACTCGCGCGAGTTGCCACACTTCGCGAGTTTCACGACCTTTGATCGAGCATATGCCGCGTGAACCAACACCGTCCACTTCAGCGCACAAGACGTCGACCTTCAGCCAAGCTCGAATCACTCGAACCGCGATACCTCCTGGCGGCGGCACCTTTGTTGATCACGGAATTCGTGGCGTCGAATGACAAAGGCCTTTTGGATGGTGACGGAAACTCGTCGGACTGGATCGAGATTCATAACCCAACCGATGACAACGTCGAACTCAGCGGATGGTATCTCAGCGATGATGCCAACCAACTGGATAAGTGGCCATTCCCAAACCGCACGCTCCAACCGAACGACTACTTGGTAGTTTTCGCCACCGGTCAATCGACACTGAATTACGTCGATTCGAATGACAACTTGCACACCAATTTTCGACTCAGTCGAGGCGGAGAATTCATTGGCCTAGCGTGCGACGATCCCACCGGCTCATTAGAGC
>CAYQMZ010000133.1:0-2048 GCA_964418725.1 uncultured Pirellulaceae bacterium | reverse complement strand
TCCATTCGTACGGGACCGAGTTTCCCGAGCAGTTCGAAGATGTGTCGTTTGGGATTGGCAAATCCTCGACCGCGTTTAGCCTGGTTTCTGCAGGAGAGCAAGCGAGCATTTTGGTCCCCGGCGACAACTCCGTTGACGATGCATGGACTCGCTTGGACTTCGATGACTCTTCCTGGGAGACAGGCCTCACTGGTATTGGCTACGAGAATTCTCCTGCGGACTACGCCGGCCTGATCGCGACGGAAGTTCCTAACGGTACCGATGGTGTGTATGTGCGAATGGAGTTCGAAGTCACCGATCGCCAGTCGCTTGATTCGCTGCTGCTTCGCGTGAAATACGACGACGGGTTCATCGCTTATTTGAACGGATCCACGGTTCCTGTTGCAGCCGCGAATGCACCCACCCGCCCCAACTTTCAGTCGGTGGCGACGGGGAACCATCCAGACCAAGACGCCGCTCAGTTTGTTGACTTCGACATATCGCAACACCTGGGCTTACTCGAAGACGGTCGCAATGTGCTGGCGATTCACGCACTGAATCAAGGCACCAGCAGCGACATGCTGTTGGTCCCGGAACTGGTGACGACGCGTCAAACCATGGGAGAACTGAAAACCGGCTACTTCGTCACGCCGACTCCTGGATCACCAAATACGACGGGAGTTACCAACCCCGGCCCCATCATTCGGAACGTGACCGAAAACCCAGTTGCCACCTCGACAGATCCATTGGTCATTACTGCCGAGGTGTCACAACTCTCCGCGACAGTTGCCGACGTCAGCCTGTTCTACAGGGTCATGTTTGACGACGAACAAGAGCTAACCATGGCAGACGATGGCCAGGGCGCGGACGTGGTTGCTGGAGATGGAGTCTTCACTGCCGTAATCCCCACCGACGCTATCGAAAGCGGCGAAATGGTTCGCTGGTATGTAAGAGCAACCGACGTGCAGGACGAAAGCTCTCGCTCTCCTGCATTTCTCGATTCACAGGGAACGGGGCAATCGCCCGAGTACTTTGGCACCGTAATCACGGACCGTGCGTTCAACTCACAACTGCCTGTATTCCAGTGGTTTACCGAAAACGAACAGGCCTCGCACACACGATCGGGCACGCGTGCTTCCGTCTACTATGAAGGCCGGTTCTACGACAACATTTTCGTCCGGCGGCGCGGTGGTGCTACCAATTCTTCGGACTCCCAGAAATTCGATTTCAACCCGGACCACGGGCTCTACGTCAACGAAGTTATTGGCTCGGTCGGTGAGATCAACCTCAACGGCAACGGATCCGATCCGTCCTACCTACGACAACCGATGGGCTTTCAAGCACACTCTGTGGCTGGTGGTGCTGCCTCGGACGCATTCTTCACGGCGATGGTATTGAATGGTAAATTCGACCGCGTAGGCATCTGGATCGAGCAAGTCGACGAACGTTTTCTCGAGCGACAAGGTTACGATCCCAATGGAGATCTGTACAAATTAGTCCAACGCTCGAACTTGAATCCCGCCGTCAGCGACACGACGACGGGCGTGGAGAAAAAGACCGGCGATCGCAGCAGCCTGCAGTCTTTCGCAGAACTGGTCGATGGAGTGGATCTTCCCACGGCAACGGCGAGACAGCGATTCATTCGTGACAATATCGATGTCGCCCAGTTCATCAATTACATGGCTGTTCGATCGTTGCAACATCAAGCTGACGATATTCGCAAGAACATGTACTTGTATCAAGACACACAGGGTGACGGCCTGTGGAGGATTTTCCCTTGGGACTTGGACTGGACATTCGATATCGTGGGCGGTCACGACAACCAAGACTCGCAACGGACAGAGCATCCATTCTTTGGAACCCAAGACTTCCCCACGGCCGATGGTTTCAGTCAATGGAACAAACTATACGAAGCACTGTTCGAGTCGACCGAAATCCAACAAATGTATTTGCGACGTCTCCGTTCGTTGATGGATCAGTTCTTTGTCGATAACGGAGAGACATCGTGGTTCGCCGATTTCGTCGATACGCAGTTTTCAAGCATTGACCCTCACGTAGGCAGCTCCGTT
>CAYQMZ010000132.1:7636-12795 GCA_964418725.1 uncultured Pirellulaceae bacterium | reverse complement strand
GCGGCTAATTGTCTACGACATCTTCGCCCTGGGCCGTAAGATTCCAGTCGAGATCCAACTTTCGAAGCTCACTACGCAGCTTTGCAAAGTCCCATAGTTTGATCGCCCCCTCACGGGTCGTTACGGCTAGAAGGTTGCCGTCGGGGCTAAAGTCTATGTCGCCGGCACCCTCGGGCATGTCTGCCGAAACGAGTTCACCCTGGACACAGCGGAGCGTCGCGACATTCTCCCAAGACTCAGGCTTGAATACGTGAACGGCACTCTTCCCGCTGACCGCAAACAGACTCATGTCCTGACGAAACGCGACACGGCCGCGGCTGCGATCTGGCAGTTGAATACAGTGGACCTCGTTGAATGAAGGCACGTCGTAAATGATGTACTTACCACGAGCGGCCACGACCATGTATTTCCCGTCCGGGCTGAATTCTCCTCGTAAGCCTTTCCGATTTGGCAGCAACGAGGCGATCTCGGCACCCGTTCGCGTGTCCGCAACGTGCACGCCCGTGCCATGCTTTGCACCGTAGCTGACATAACATCCGTCGGGTGAAACATCAAGGAAAGCCGGATCCCACAGGTTCGACTTAATTCGCTGCGAGGGCTGTCCATCGCGCATGTGGACAATCTCTCTGGAGGAAACGTTGGCGGTAACGCCAAACTCATTCACAACAGCATGTTGCCATGCAGCATCGGCTCGAATAATCAACTTGGGTTCTGCAAGTTGAACTTCCAGCCCGTCCCCCGTATCTGTCACTTGGTAGTCGATTCGCACAAATCCGTCGCCGTTCGCCGCTACCAAATGTTTGCCGTCCGGGGCAAACAACAAACGCGCCCGAGACCGGTCACCAAGCTCCGCAAGAACGCGGCCAGTGCTTACCTCAAGGATGTAGTGACCGTCGTACCAGGCCACGGCCAACAACTTGCCCGTTGCGTCAAAGTCGACCGACTGGAAGCCGAACTCGTTCCTGCCCGGAACATAGGTGCGACAGACTTCAGGCCACGCAACTCGATATCGCCCAACATAGTAATGGTCGTGCTCAACTCCCAACCACTTCCCATCCTGGCTGAATTTCCGCGGCCTCTGTTGAATCTGCAACAGCTCTCGACCGTTATGGACGTCCCAAAACCGACACGTGATATCCCAGGACCACGTTGCGAGGACGTTTCCGCAGGGATGAAACGTCGCATACCGCACGCTGCTATCGTGCCCTTCCAGTACGGTCTTAGGTTTTGTCGGGTTGTCCACGTCCCAGACATACGCATTGCTGTCACCGCAAGGCACCGCAAGCATTCGGTAATCGGGCGGCCAGACCGCGCCGGCGGCTTCCCTAGGGTGAGTGTAGGTCTTGACTTTCGGCGCCTCGTGAAAGTCCCCTTGCGGAACGACCGAAATCGATTGCCCGTCGTCAACTAGGATCGCATCCAGCCGTTCGTTCACCGCCAGAAAGCCTGCCTCTTCGGGGCGACTTACCGTCGCTTGTGAACTGAGGATCGTTTCGTTGAGCGTATAGCCGCGATCTGTCAGCTGAATCCAGTACAGTCGCCGTTCGTCCGCGGAAAACTCAACAGCGCGCGAACCGGCGCGCGTGCACTTGGTGTCCGCCTCAAAGATCAACTTCGAGCTAGCCAGATCCCAAACGCGCAACTCAATCTGTCCCTGCGCGTTCACCAGCCTAGCTGCGAGATACTTCGATGTGTTGCTGAACTTGAAGTAGGATCCTTCGATGGAAGACGGCGGCGGCCCACCGCCTTCGAAACGTTGTAATTCCTGATTAGTTCGCACGTCACGAATCAGAACATCGCCAGTCTCCCAATCGTGGTAAGCGTATCGCTCTACGTTCGTATCAAAGTCAATTTTTGGATAGGACGGCAGATCGTGCTTCGAATTGTTTAGCCCCATTCCTGCTCCTTCTGCACATCGAACATGGTCAACAAGACAACGGCCTGATTGCGCAACTGCATTTTCTTTGCTTCGAAGTCCCCCAGTTCTGTCCCCAATTGCACACAATCGCGGATCGCGGCGAGCCCACGAAAACGACGCCCCGGCGCACTACTAGTCGTCGAGGACTGAACTTGTTCCAGGTAGGAGTCGAACAGATTTTGCTGAGACTGCTGCCGAGCGGCATGCGCACTATTTAGATGTGCAGACAGCGAGCGATTGCCGAAATAGAGTCCTCCAATTCCAGCAAGTAGCAAACCAAGCATCGACACGGCCAACGCTCCGGCCAGAGGATTTCGTTTGCCCCACAACCACACTCGCTGCAGCACATTGCTTCGCCGCGCAGCGATGGGCTTGGACTCATTGAACCGTCGAAGGTCTTCGGCAAACTCGGCAGCCGAACGATAACGTGACTGTGGCTCTTTGCTGGTCGCCTTCAGAATGATGGTCTCGAGGTCGCGAGGCACCGAAGGATCGATTCGCCGAATACGTGTGGGCTCTTCGTCCGCGATCGCACGGATCAGACTTGGACGATCGTTCGCCGCGAACGCAGGCTGCAGCGTTAGCATCTCGTAAAGCGTCAGCCCCAAACTGTAGATGTCGCTTCTGGGATCAACCCAACCGTGAAAGCGTTCTGGAGCCATATAACGCAAGGTGCCGATATACTCGCCGGTGGTCGTGATATCTTCGCCTTCGATTTTGGCCAATCCAAAGTCGGCGACCCAAACCTTGCCCAGAGTATCCAGCAAGAGATTTCCGGGCTTGATATCACGATGGACGACGCCTTGCTGGTGCGCGTAGGCCAACGCATTGGCAACTTGGAGCCCCACATTGGCGACGCTCTTGTAGTAGCGCAAACCGCCCTGCGAAGAACTCAGGCCTTGGCTATGCAGCACGGCGCCGGATTCAGTCTCACTTGTGCCCTGATCAGCGGTAACGAATTGACTCTCGCTGGGCTGCAGCAGCGAGCGATCCTGCACGAGCCGTCGAAGTTCATGGACGTCCTTCAATACATGGTCCAGCGAAACGCCGTCGATGAATTGCATGGCATAGAAGTGAGTGCCATTTTCTTCGCCCACCCCAAACACGGGCACGATATTGGAGTGATGCAATTGGCCGGCAGCACGTACTTCGCGTCGAAATCGCTGAAGCTGCGTTGGATCGATGATCGCCAACGGCGGCAAGACTTTTAACGCGACGCGTCGCCCCAGCGATTTTTCTTCAGCTTCATAGACAATCCCCATACCTCCGCGTGCAATCTCCCGGATGACCACATAATCACCCAGTGACTCAGGCATTTCGTGACTGCGCACGAACTCGCCAGACTGCAACTCGTCATCGACAAGCTGCTCCATCGAGGCGAGCGTAGGAAACAGCTCGCGAATCTCGTCGGCCAGGTCCGGGTTACGGTTCACGTATTCAGTGATCGACGGCCGCTCACCGCGCCGGTAGCGTTCAACGAATTCTTCAGAAAGGGGGCCGAGGTCTTCCAAGGTCCGAAGCCTTGTAAATCAACAATGAACGGGTCACATCGTAACGACTAGCAGGCACAACCACGCGCAATTTATAATCGCAAACCGGCCGCAAACTGCGGGAAGCCACGTACGAGGAAGCAGCAAACACGGCACACTTCGACGTTCTTCCTGTCATACTGCAAACACTCGATCGTTTCGAACAACAATTTCGCGCGAAGAACAAAAAATCGCAATCGATGGCTGACACGGAATCAAACGAACTGAACGATCTCTTTTCACAACATCGTGATCGTCTGCGGCGCATGATTCAATTCAGGCTAGACCGACGGTTGGCAGGTCGTGTCGACGCATCCGACGTCATTCAGGAAGCCTTCGTTGAAGCATCGATGCGTTATCAACAGTTTGCCGAAGCAAAAGAACGTGTATCCGATTTCGTGTGGTTGCGATTTCTGACGGTCCAAAAACTCGGTCAACTGCATCGACGTCATTTGGGAGTGCAAGGACGAAATGTTTCTCGCGAAGCAAATATTAAACAGTCCGCAGATCCCGACGCGACCTCCATGGCCATCGCCGCGCAGCTTGTTGGCCAGGGCACCTCTCCGAGTGAGGCATATGCTCGCAAAGAGGCCATGAATCGAGTTCGCAATACGCTGAACGAAATGTCCGAAGTCGATCGCGAGATCATTGCGCTTCGACACTTTGAACAGCTCTCCAACGCAGAAACCGCTGAAATCCTTGAGCTAACCGAAGCCGCGTCATACCGGCGATACATTCGGGCAGTGCAACGTTTGCGCGCGGCGATGGACAAACAGTGCGATTAGGAAGAAGCCGCCGAAACACCCCGATGGCGACAGACTAGACGCCCGACTTGCGATCGTAGGTCAGGAAGCTGAAGTCGTGATCGTTGCGATCGTCCGCCTTGTGTTTTTCCTCGCTGACCAAGTCCCACTGTCCCCAATCAACAACCGGAAAGGTCGTGTCGCCTTCCAACTCGCTGTGGATCTGGGTCAAGTAGACACGATCACAGGTGGGCAACGCGAGTTCATAAATCTGGGCTCCACCAACAACAAAGACTTCTTCGTCTCCGGCCGCAATCTCATAGGCCTGGTCCAAGCTTCGCGCCACCTGGATCCGTGAGTCTTCGTACGTGGCGGACCTGGAGATCACGACCGTTGTTCGCCCCGGCAATACGCGACCTATCGAATCGAATGTCTTTCTGCCCATCAACATGTGATGGCCCATCGTAATTGCTTTGAATCGCTTCAAGTCGGCAGACAAACGCCACGGCATATCACCGTCTCGTCCAATCACCCAGTTTTCCGTCATGGCGACGATGATCGATCGCATCAGACAGCCACCGGAGCCTTAATGTGGGGATGGTATTGGTAGTCCAGCAATTCAAAGTCTTCGAACTTGAATCCGAAAATATCGTCGACATCGGGATTCAACTTCATCGTCGGCAACGGATGAGGATCGCGCGAAAGCTGTAGTTGTGCCTGTTCGAAATGATTTGAATACAAATGAGCATCACCGAACGTATGAACGAAATCGCCCGGTTCCAAATTGGTGACCTGCGCCATCATCAGCGTTAGCAAAGCGTACGAGGCGATGTTAAAGGGAACTCCCAAGAACACATCCGCGCTTCGTTGGTACAACTGGCAAGACAATTTGTCGTCAGCCACGTAAAACTGAAACAAGAGATGACAAGGTGGTAATGCCATCTTCGGGACGTCGGCGACGTTCCAAGC
>CAYQMZ010000132.1:0-7626 GCA_964418725.1 uncultured Pirellulaceae bacterium | reverse complement strand
GGGTGATTGCCAGCTTCTCCACTGCGAACCATAAACAGGGCCAAGTTCGCCCTCAGGACTGGCCCACTCATCCCAGATCGAAACTCCGTTCTCCTGCAGGTAGCGAATGTTCGTGTCACCCGAAAGAAACCAAAGCAGTTCATGAATGATCGATCGCAAGTGCACCCGTTTGGTGGTCACCAGCGGGAATCCCTCACTCAGATCAAACCGCATCTGATGACCAAACACACTGCGCGTCCCAGTCCCCGTGCGGTCTCCCCGATCAACACCGTTGTCCATAATGTGGCGGACCAAATCCAAGTACGCTTGCATGGTGTTCTCCATTCGCGCCCACGCGTATCGGGCTGCCTCTGTTTCTGTTCACGCACCGATGGTCGAGACAACGCCGCGAACGATCAGCCCCATTTTCGGTTCGGCTGACTCCGCCGCAGCAATCACCGCGTGCCCGTCGGTCGATTCTAGCGTGTCAGGACGACATAAGTTAGTCACCGCAGAAAGCCCAAGGACTCGCATTCCTGAGTGTACCGCGACAATCGTTTCCGGCACCGTCGACATTCCCACAACGTCTGCTCCTAGAGTACGCAACATCCGATATTCAGCTCGCGTTTCGTACGTGGGTCCAGACATGGCTGCGTAAACACCGCGATGACAAGCGAAGCCTTCTTGCCTCGCTATCGACATCGCCTGATCCATGAGTTCGGAATCGTATGGTGCACACATGTCCGGGAATCTTGGCCCCAAGTCGTCATCGTTGACACCAAACAGCGGGTTCCGAAACATCAAGTTGATGTGGTCATCGATCAGCATGATATCGCCGGACGCGTACGCCGGATTCAACCCACCACTGGCGTTTGACACGATCAAAACGTCGGCACCTAATTCCTTCATGACCCGAACTGGCAGTGTCGCCAGCTTGGCCGAGTAGCCTTCGTACAAATGAAAGCGACCTTGCATCGCCATGATCGGCACAGACTCAAGCGTGCCGCAGATGAGTTGTCCCTTGTGACCTAGAGCCGTCGACGAGGGGAAATGCGGAATTTGATCATATGCAATCGTCGTTTGTGTCGAGATTTGATCGCCAAATTCCCCCAACCCCGTCCCTAGAATCAAGCCGACTCTTGGTCGCAACGGCCAGCGCTCGGCAATCGCAGTCGCAGCAGATCGAATTTGTTGGGCTAGTTCCAGCATGATCCGTCCAGAGTGGTGTTTGCAGAATCCTAGAGCCTACCGCATCTCGCGCATTCGGCGAACCAGTGGTGCTCGATGGAGCTGTAAGCGGTCGCGTTCCCACTCTTTGCAACTCAACTATTTCGGGCGAGAAGGTCGCTCGGATCCCACCTTCCGATCCGGTTTGAACGCTGGTGCAGGAACTTCGCTTTGCGAAGTGGCAGCGTCTTGTCCGGCTGGCTTTGGCAAGTTCTGCGGCCCAGGACTTCCCTCGGCTTGGTCAAATCGCTGGCTGCCCGTCAATTCCGCAGCGTTGGTGGTGAGGGGAATCGGCTCAATAGGTTCGCGATCGGCCCGTCGCGTTTCATTGTTAGCCAGCGACGGAGTCTCTGTCTCCCTGTGTTTCCAACCACGATAGCCATCGCGAATCAGAGAAATTGCAGGTCGTTCGACGTAGCGTGTAATCAACGCAGCCAGTGAAACGCTGAGCGCGATGGAGATCAAAACTGCCAGCGATAGTGGCCACCCCTTGTTGTCGAACGTCCAAAGGATCGAGTAGCCCAAGAACTGATGCACCAAATAAAGTGCGTACGAAATGCTGCCCAACCACACGAGCGGTTTCGCCGCCAGAAACTGTGCCCGTCCATGCACGATTGCCAAAATCAATCCGAAGAACATCACAACAATCAGCCCCTCTTCAAGCCGAGAAGCTGGCAAGTCCTTCACCTCTAATAAGAAGTGGTTCAAGCAGGATAGTGCCAGCAGCCCATAAACCCACCGCGACGCCTTGCGTTGAAAGATCTGATAAAACGCGATCCCAGCGACAAACAGATGGCAATATTCCGTCATCATGAAGTAGCGGATCTTCCACGGAAAGGCGCCGAAGATATGCATCGACAAGTTGGCCACAGCCTGCAGGCCCAACCAGGCAAACGCCAGCGGCAACCAATACTGCATCAAGCCCGTCGAAAAGACGAACAAGACTAATCCGTAGAACATCAACTCTTGCGTGAGCGTCCAGTAGACGCCGTCGACGGCTGTAACTCCCACGAACTCGTGGAACATCGTTAGGTTCACAGCAATCTCGAAAGGTGTTCGCTCCGCGCCGGGCAAACCAGTCATGGCGACAACCAACGTCGTGACTATCACGCCCACCCAAAACGTCGGGTACAGCCGACTAAACCGCGACACGACGAAATCCAGCGGCGTCTCTGTTCGATCAACGGTCATGAAAATCACAAAGCCGCTGACAATGAAGAATAGCTGCACGCCCAAGTATCCCAAGCGAAAGGGAAATGGCGGCAATTGCGAAGGCGAATAGAGTTCTTGGAACCGGTAGGTGAAGTGAAACAACAGAACAGCGATCGCGGCGAGGCCACGCAATGCGTCCAGTTCTAAGATTCGTTTCGATTTCATCTTGGTTCTTGCAGTGCCTTGCTGAATTCAGCAATTGTCGGCCCGACTCTAATCTGCGGCTATTCGCAGACGCCACATTATGGGTAGCATCAACAGCCGCGTCCATTGACTGGCAACCGTTCCGATTCACGGCACCGGTTCAGCAGACTGACAACGCACTTGTTGACTAGCAGCGTTCCAGTTCTGAGACGCCTGCGACAAGTACGGCAAGGTCCATTTCTGATTTCAGATCGTGGAACCAGTACGCTTTTGCGGCGAATCTTGTCCGATTCGGCGATCTACTGGTTATATGTCTACCGTAAACGTTGTTGTATCATCCCAGCATGGCCACGAAATCGAAGAAATCCGACACCGCCCCACCACTCGCTTCCTCCATCCGCGTACTTGTCGTCGACAACGATAAGAGCCACGCACAGGCGATGGGCGAAACCCTCGAACGAGTTGGCTACGACTGTGACGTCGCCACCTCGGGCCCCGAAGGCGCGCGGCTGATTGAGCAAAATCAGTACAACGTCGTAATCACCGACCTTGTGATGAATGAAATTGACGGCGAGGCCATTTTGCGACTGGCCAAGGAAACGCTGCCGGACTGTGAAGTGGTCGTCGTAACGGGACATGCGTCCGTGCCCAAAGCAGTCGCCGCCATGCAGAACGGTGCATTCAACTTTCTGGAGAAGCCGTTAAATACCGATCGACTTCGTGCTGTCACAGAAAAGGCGGCCGACGCGATTCGATTGAAGCAAACAAACGAAACGCTACACCAGCGTTTGGACGAGAAATTTGGCTTCGACGGAATCGTCTATGCCAGTGACAAAATGACGCGGGTGATCGAACGCGTCAAACGTTTCGCACCGACGGACACAACGCTGCTGATTACCGGGGCGACTGGAACGGGTAAGGAACTCATAGCTCAAGCGTTACATCAGAACAGCGCACGAAAGAAGAAGCCATTCGTCGCGCTCAACTGCGCCGCACTCAGCGAGCACTTGCTGGAAAGCGAGCTCTTTGGCCATGTGCAAGGAGCCTACACCGATGCACGTGCAGATCGGATGGGAAGATTCGAATACGCTCACGGTGGCACATTGTTCCTGGACGAAGTGGGCGACATGCCACTTCCCATTCAGGTCAAGCTTCTTCGAGTCTTGGAGTCTGGGGAGATCACTCGGCTCGGCGAAAACGAGCCCATGACCGTGAACGTGAGAATTCTCAGTGCGACGAACCGGGATCTCGAAAAGGCTGTAGAAGAAGGCGACTTCCGCGAAGACCTCTATCACCGACTAAAGGTCATCACCATCCACTTGCCGCCACTGGCCGCCCGACGTGACGACATCATTCCCTTGGTCGATCACTTCCGAAAGCAGTTCGCCAAGAAACACAACAAGACGGTCAAAGGAATCTCCGGCGAAGTTAGCCGACAGTTGGTCGCGCACGAGTGGCGAGGTAACGTACGAGAACTTCGCAACTTCGTCGAAAGCATGGTTGTCATCGACATGGACGAGACGTTGGGCGTCGACGACCTACCAGAAGAACTGGGGGGCAGCGGCGATCAAGTTGCAGCGCCCGCGGCGTCGGGACCAAGCGACTTAATTGGGTCGCCTCTGTCAGAAATCGAGCGTTGGGCAATCGAAAACACGTTGCAATTGTCCGGTGGCAACCGAGAAGAAGCCGCCCGCATTCTGGGGATTGGAGCTCGGACACTGTATCGCAAATTGCGAGAGTACAGCGGCGAATAAGCACTCAAAGGGCATACCTATTCTTGGCTATCCGTGACTCCAGCGGGTAATCCCTCCGCATTCGGCAGCCCGTATCTCAGCGCAAATCTGAAACCTTGAACCTATCTTTCGTTGGACATCTCCACGTTGTCCAGAAAGGCGACTATTGGTTTATGGTTTCTACAACTTCACTTGATTGTGCGCTACCACCTCAGATCATGGGGCGGCTGCGTAGCTGCGCAAAAGAACTGCAGATGTTGCCCGAGGCAGCAGCCAACGCGCTGCAGTTGCTGCAACATCCTGACTGCTCGATTCGCGACTTTGCAGCGCTCGTTGAAAAGGACGTGTCCTTGTCCTCTAGCGTTTTATCGCTTGCGAATAGTCCGTTCTATGGGCGCGGTCGACCTGTCGGCTGTATCCAGGAAGCTGTCGTACAAGTCGGCTTTCGTCAATGTACCAGTCTGATTCATGCTTCTTGCGCCGAAAGCTTGATGCGTCGCTTGAGTGAAGATCAATCCGACAAGACTCGCTCGCTGTTGATCCACAGTCAAATCTGCGCAATGACCGCTGTCGACCTGAGCGTCATGCTGAAGCTGCGACTCGATGGCATGGAGTACACCGCTGGGATTCTTCACGATGTCGGTAGGATGATCCTTAGTTCGCTCTTCCCTGACAACTACTTCGAAGCGGATTCGGTTGACTTCGAGGAATCGCAGTGGACGGAAGATCGAGAGCGAAGTGTCGTAGGAACAGACCATTGCGTCGTCGGTTGTATGCTGGCGATAACTAACACGCTGCCGGATGCTATCTGCGAAGCCATCCGATTCCATCATGTGCCGGAACGAGCCGAAGCTTCACCGCTTCTAACGGCTTTGGTCGCTGCGGCGGATGATTTCGCAAACTACGCACTGCGAGCCGACCAAGGGATTCCATACAATCCCATGGCCAATAAAGGCCTGCAGCTTTTGCTAGATAATCCGCAAGTCAATTCAGACAAAGAACCGCTAGACATTGCGGCCGAACTGTTGCCGAAAATTCTGGCAGAGGCCCCCTGCTAACGCTCTGCAAGCATCGACTGCACGTCGCGATTTCTCGACTATCCCATACGCCGGAAGACTCGACTCAAGCCGCAAGCTTTATCTAACCGAAGACTTCAGACGGGGCGACCATTTCGGTCGCCAAGCCACCGTCTCAAGCTAGCTTGCATCATGAGTACCGCGACCATTCCCACGCCACGGCGAAGTTACTTCGCGGACATTGGCGAATTGGCGATTGAAGCCTTTTCGTACGTCGGTGGGCTGATGGTATTCATTGGTCGCACTTTGGGATGGATGTTGCGACGTATCCCTCGCAGCGAACAATTAATGCCTTCGTTTTACGAGGTCGGCGTTAAGAGTCTGCCCGTGATCGCTATCACGGGTACGTTCATTGGCATGGTCCTGGCGGTGCAGACGTATTATCAGTTTCGCACCTTGGGACTGGAGTCACGTTTAGGTGCGGTCATCAACATGACGCTGGTCCGCGAATTGGGGCCGGTGCTTGCAGCGACGATGCTTGCCGGACGAGTGGGCGGCTCGATGGCAGCTCAACTGGGCACCATGCGTGTCACCGAACAGATCGACGCGCTCAGCAGCATGGGGATCAGCCCCATTCAACATTTGGTCGTACCAAGATTCCTGGCGTGTCTCTTCTTGATTCCGACGCTCACGATATTGGGCGATTTCATGGGCGTTATGGGAGGCTACCTCTACAGCGTCAACGGGTTCGGAATCGATCGCCACTTTTACTGGTACAACTCAGCCGAATTCGTCAGCAACTGGGACTTCTTCAGCGGAGTCATCAAGAGTTTCTTCTTCGGCGGCACGATTGCCATGATCAGTTGCTACCGCGGCTTCAATTGCACGGCCGGCGCCGAAGGAGTGGGGCACGCTGCAACCGCGGCCTTCGTTCATTCATTCGTACTGATCTTGGTAGAAGACTTTTTCCTGAACGTCACGATGGACTACTTCTACTATTTCTTCATCGCATCAGCGGCGATGGGATAGGTGTGAACAATGATCGGGTCCGCCCCAAATGCACTGATTGAGTTTCAGCGGGTACACGTGCGCTTCCGCCGGCAGGTAGTCTTGCGTGACATTTCGCTGCAAGTCCGTCGAGGCGAAACGTTGGTGGTAATCGGCGAGAGCGGTTGCGGCAAGACAGTAATGCTGAAGAACATGATTGGCTTGATTCGGCCAACCTTGGGTCGCGTGATGTTCGACGGCCAAGACATAAACAAATTGTCTGACGCGGAATTGACGGCGGCACGTCTTCGTTACGGATTCGTATTTCAGCAGGCGGCGCTGTTTGACAGCCAGACGATCGGGCAAAACGTTGCGTTCCCATTGCGTTACCACAGATCGCTGAAGCGTGACGAAGAGCGAGACATCGTAATTCAACGACTCGCCGAGGTTGGGTTGCCGGAATCGGTCATCAACAAACGGCCTGCAGAATTATCCGGCGGAATGAGAAAGCGGGTTGGACTGGCTCGTGCACTTGTATTGGAACCCGAGTTAGTGCTCTACGACGAGCCAACGACGGGCTTGGATCCAATCATGAGCGACGTGATCAACGAGCTGATTCTGCAGACTCGCCAGCGGAATCGGGTGACCAGCGTTGTCGTCACACACGACATGAAATCGGCAATGAAAGTGGCGGATCGCATCATCATGCTGTATCCGATTCCCCAACTGGGCGCCACAGAATCACAAGTCATTTTCGACGGCACGCCCGACGAAATCGAATCATGTAGCGACCCACGTGTTAGCCAATTCGTACGAGGAGAGGCAGGCTCTCGCTTGGCGAGCGTTGCCTAGGTGGGCTTTGTATGCAGACTGACTGGAAGATGTCATGGACGATCGCGTAATTCACTTTCGAGTCGGACTGTTCGTCGTCATCGTCGGGACGGCGTTGATGACGCTGTTCATGGTCTATCTGTTCGGGGAGCTTCCCAGCCGCGGCCAAAAGACCGTCTACGTGCGTTTCGGCGATGTCACTGGAGTTACCGCAGAAACGCCGGTCCGGAAGAACGGAATTGACATCGGTCGCGTTCGCAAACTGAGGCCAGTCGACGACGGCGTAGTGCTCACATTGGGAATCGACAGCCAGTGGAAACTGATGGAAAGCGAAGTCTGTCGCATTGGCGTTGATAACCTCTTCGGCGACTCGGTGCTGGAATTCGTACCCAGCGGCGACCGCGGTGGATCACATCGAGAAATCCAGGACGGCGAGTACCTGGTCGGCATGGTGGCAAGCGACCCACTAGACGCAATGCGCGTGGTCGTGGACATGA
>CAYQMZ010000131.1:9806-12866 GCA_964418725.1 uncultured Pirellulaceae bacterium | reverse complement strand
CACAGCCATCGGTACGAAACATGACCCCCTACTTCGCCACGGGTTCCACTACAACCGACCTGAGTCACGATGATCTTCGCGCCGCATTGCAGCAGACAATCGAAGCACTGGGGCCGCGAAAGAAGGTTCTTGCAATTCCACCGGACCACACGCGAGACAAAAGTTACGCAGGCGTGCTGACGTGCCAGTTGCATGAGTTGCTGGGCGAGAACTTGGTCGACGTGATGCCGGCGTTGGGAACGCATTTCGAAATGACCGATGCTCAACTGGACATGATGTTTCCTTCATTGCCCAAGTCGTTGATTCGCGTGCACGACTGGCGAAACGATGTTCTCACGATCGGCGAAGTCCCCAGCGAATTTGTTTCCGAGGTGACGGACGGAATCTATACAAAAGCTTGGCCGGCTCAATTGAACAAGCTTGTTTGGGAGGGCGGCCACGATGCGATCTTTTCGTTGGGGCAGGTTGTGCCTCACGAAGTCATTGGGATGGCGAACTACAACAAGAATTTGTTTGTGGGGACTGGCGGCCAACTGGGGATCAATGAGTCTCACTACATCGGTGCGGTTTATGGGATGGAACGCATGATGGGCCGAGCTGATACACCGTTGCGGCGTATTCTGAACAAGGCTGAGGAGATGTACTGTCAGGACCTGCCCGTGATCTATGTCCAAACCGTCGTCGGAGCGAAAGAGGATGGAAGTACGGCCGTTCGTGGTTTGTACATTGGTGACGATGTTGACTGCTTCGAACAAGCTGCCGAGTTGGCCAAGGTCGTCAACTTCACACGCGTAGAAAAGCCGCTGAAGAAAGTTGTCGTCCGCTTGAATCCAGAAAAGTTCCACAGCACATGGATCGGTAACAAAGCGATCTATCGCACCCGCATGGCGATCGCGGATGGCGGACATTTGATCGTGATTGGCAAGGGAGTCAAAACGTTTGGCGAAGACCCTGAGATCGATCGTTTGATCGCAAAGTACGGCTACCGCACGACGCCGGAGATTTTGGATGCTGTGAAGAACAACGCAGACTTGGCTGGCAATTTGTCGGCGGCCGCTCATTTGATTCACGGCACGTCTGAGGAACGCTTCAAGATTACGTGGTGCCCCGGCGGGCTGACGGAGGAGCAAGTCCGAGGCGTATGCTACGACTATGCTGACGCGGCCGAAATGGATGCGAAGTATCCAGAGACGTTGCAGGAAGGTTTCAACGACGTTGACGGCGAGGAAATCTACTACATCAGCAATCCCGCCTTGGGTTTGTGGGCACACGAAAGCCGACTCTAGTTGACGCAAGACGACCCGGAGAACGTTTGGGACGGACGGCTGGGATCCAGTTCACCGGACGGATCCTACGGCCAGTATGCTGCGCAACCCGCTGGTAGACGCTGGCCGTTGGTTGCCAACAAGTCCATGCGTTTTGTTTTGACGCCGGCACCGCAGCTGCCGAACAAGCATGTGCTGAGTGCGGCTCCCAGTTCCGCCTCGCCATAGCCGGGCGTATGACACGTCAGCAGAAACAGCATCGGCAGATCCGACAACAGTTGCTTGCAGTTTCCCAGTAAGTCGATCAAATCCCGAGACAGTTTCCACTCCTCTCGCTTTGGTCCGTGCCCATAGGTTGGCGGATCCAGAATGATTCCGTCGTACTTGTTGCCACGTTTCACCTCGCGCGCGACATATTTGCAGGCGTCTTCGACGATCCATCGAATCGGAGCGTCTTCCAGCCCCGATCTTTTTGCATTGCGGCGAGCCCAATTGACGACGCTCTTTGCCGAATCGACATGCGTCACTTCCGCGCCGGCGGCCGCAGCAACAAGCGTACTGCCGCCCGTGTATGCGAATAAGTTCAGGACGCGTGGCGGATTGCCTTGATCACACCTCGCCGCACAACGCTTAGCGATCCAATCCCAGTTGGCGGCATGTTCGGGAAACAAACCGACTTGCCCTGTCGGCGTGGCAGCTAACTCAAATTGGATTTGCTTTGAGATGCTCTCAACTTGGTATGAGCAGTTCCAGTCACTCGCCGTGCTGTCGTTTGCCAAAGACGTGTCCAGCCACCTGCCTTTTCCAGTTCGGCCTTCGAATGTCATTTCGACGTTTGCGTGTTCGTTTTGGGTTTCGTCCGCCGCGTCAAAATCGGCGTCGTCGAAATCATCAAAGTCTGGGTCGCGAAAGCTAGTGTCCGCGTGTTGAGCCGCCGGGCAGGGCCGTTGAATGATCCGACCGCCGAAACGTTCGACTTTCGTCTGGTTGCCGGCGGATAGTAGTTGATAGTCGTCTGCTGAGAACATGGGCCAATCGTAACCCAAAGACGAAAAAACTACACCGTGCGGTTAGGCGGCACGTCGAATGGGCGAACGCTGGTCGTCGGGATACGCGAACCCGGTTTGGGCGTCATTCCAGCGACGAACGATGGCCGCAACCAGGTGGCCTCCAAACGCAAGCGACAGTTTCATCGCACATTGGAAGCGGTTGGAACGCGGTGCGAGCGGAACAAAATCCAAGTCGCACGCGGGATCTTGCTGCTCCAAGGAAACAGTGGGTGGGGCGATCCCGTCACGCATCCCCAACACGGATAACGCGAGTTCGACGGTACCGGAAGCATTTACCAGGTGGCCCAGGATCGATTTCAAGCTGCTCACGCACAATTGGTCTGCGTGAGAGCCGAATGCCGAACGAATTCCAGTCGACTCCAGCAGATCGTTTTGAGCTGTGCCGGTGCCGTGCGCATTGATGTAGCCGATGTCTGACTTGCAAAGATCGGCCTTCCTGAGGACATCTTCGGTTAGGCGGACGATTCCTTCTGTCGCGTCGCTCAGTGAAGTAACATGGTGTGCATCAGCCAGCATCTTGCCGGCGAGGATTTCAGCATAGATTTTTGCACCGCGTGCAAGCGCATGTTCCAGCCGTTCCACCACGAACATGCCGGCTCCTTCGCCCATGACGAATCCCTTGCGTCGGACGTCAAAAGGCATGCAACTGGCGTGCGGATTGTCGCCAGCTGCCAGCACGCGCATCTTTGCGAAGCCCGCCGCGAATACGCGATCGATGGCTTCAC
>CAYQMZ010000131.1:0-9796 GCA_964418725.1 uncultured Pirellulaceae bacterium | reverse complement strand
TTCCATGAAGCGGATCCTTTCGAATCCCGCCGCCTATTAGGGTAAAATGGCATCGGTGGTGCCAGTTATGGCCACATCGCATTTGCCTTCTTGGATTGATCTCGCTGCTGTCAGCACGTCGATCAGTCCACTTGCGCAGGCTGTCGAATGCGAATGTCGCGGACCGTTCAGTCCGAAGCGATTGGCTAGATCCCAGCACGCGCTGTTCGGGAGCCATTGCCCTGCATTGAAGTGGCGATCACCGAATTGCGAGGTAGACTCGCCGCTTGGATCCCACCAGCTAATGTCACCGACGTGTCCACTAACGGCACAGCCGAATCGATCCGCGTCCACGTTTGCGAAATCTATTCCCGCATCGAACAGAGCTTCCTCGGCCGCCAACCGCGCCAAGCGAATGACTTTTAGCTGATTGGGCGACTCCAAATCGACATCGACCGTCGCGGCAAGTTGCAACGGTGGCGGCAAAGGCGTCCGACATTCCTTGGCTTGTCGAATGCCTGTAATTCCATTGCGAGTGGCCTGCCAAACGGACTCTCTTCCAAAGCCGTTTGCACAGATCAATCCAATCCCAGTGATAACCACTCGCTGCGAATTGTTCTTCCCGTGTATCGCCATAACAACGAGGAATCAGTGCTCAGTTGCTGTTCTGTGGGTTTCTCGCCCACGGGACCTTTTGCTGATGCCAGGTCCAGTTCCCGGTTACCAAAAACAGCGTATGCGAAACCACCCGAATACGGTCGATCGCCTGAAATTTACGGCTTTTCTGCCGTTCTTGATACTGAGTACTTGATATGACTGCGGCGACTGCTAGATTGAATGTGTGGGCAATGAGCCCATTTTGTGTTTCTGAATGTAGTTCGTGTGGGCAGTTCGCCCATTGGAGGGATCCAAAACCGAGTTGAGATGAGCCGATTCGTCCTGGGGGAATTCAAGCGTTCGATCGACGAACGATTTCGGATTTCCATCCCCGCGGATTTGGTTGACGCACTTCAATCGGTCGGTGACGACGGTGCTGTTGGCAATTGCATTTTGGCGAAAGAGCGTCCCGGTGCACTCAGCCTTTGGCACGCAGATGATTGGGGGCCGAAGCTTGAAAAGGACGTCGCTTTAATTCGGTCAAAGATCGAGGCGGGACACTTGAAGGACCGCGTCACGGATGTGCAGTTGTTGGGCAGACTCTTGTCTACTCGGCATCGCGAAGTCCAGATCGCTGGTCGGGGGCGAGTAAACATACCGGAGAGTTTTCGTGAGTTCTTAGGAATCGAACCCAACGGAGACGCGATGGTGATTGGCGCGGCGGTTTGCGTTGAGATTTGGCGACCCGATGCGTGGATCGAATATCTCGACGAACAAATACCTCGGTTCGGTACGCTGGTTGACCAGTTGGCCGGCTAAGACGTTGTGATTGGATCACGACAACCAAGAGCAGAGTTGAAACCATGCTCGCAGCATTTAACGGTACTCAGTTTGTTGGACCGAAAAGATGCAAGTCACTCATGGATTGGGAGTTCTGGCAAGGACGCCAATCCATACTGCGGGCATGGTTTCAGCCCTGCTAAGAACGCCATAAGTTTGGTAGCCGACGAGCGCAGTCTAGAGAGCTGTTCAAAGAGTCGTCTTTGCGCGAGGGACTCATAGCTTCGTCCACTACGAATGTGACGCCCGCTATTTCTCTCTTACTTCGAGGCGTTGGTTCGTTGATGGTTGGCTGACAGTTGTTGTCTTTCCTGTCATTGGCCAGTACACCTCGACCTGCTCCACCGTTTCGGCTGCCCCCAAACCAATGTGTTGCTCGAATGGGTTCGCCCCGAAGCTTCCTCCCGAGTTGACCCAACGGTAGATGGACCGTGGCTGACCATCCTGAGTGACGCGAACATGGATTCGTGATCCGATGCCCTGGCGATTCGAATCCGTGCCTATCACCTTCACCTTCAACCAGTTTCCTGGTGGGCTGGGGTTTTTGAATAGCACGTCGTAAAACTTGTCGCCTGGAACAAAGCCGCCCATTTGTTCGAAGACATCGACGTCGCCATCGTTGTCGAAATCGGCCATCGCCACTGCATGCCCCTTTTGCAAGTGTCCGACGCGAGCCACATTGGTAACATCAAGAAAACGATTGCCCAATTGATTTAGGTACATGAGGTTCGGCATCAACTCGTGGTATTCCGGCCAACCCGTTCCTAAAAAAATGTCCGGGTACCCGTCGCTGTTCACGTCGCCAAAGTTCGCTCCCATTGGATGCGTTGGCTGAAGCAGCCCCATGGACTCGGCCTGATTCGTGAACTGTTTGCCGCCGTTGCCGACATAAAGTCGCGGCAGCGCGGCTTGACGGTCGAAGTCCTTGGACAGCATCGAAGCAGCGATCTCCGAGATACCGCCCGAGTACGCTGCCACGAACAGATCAAGATTGCCGTCCTGATTGGCGTCGCAGAACCATGTCGGAAAGCTTGCACTGGGACCGGTAACACCTAGACGTTCGGCGACGTCTTCAAAGGTCCCATCGCCGAGGTTCCTGTACAAGCGGTTTGCTCCTCGATAGTTCGATACGTACAAATCGGGATAGCGATCATTGTCATAGTCGCCCCAAGTCACGGCCTTTGCCAACAGCATGTTGGTTACGCCGGCTTCCTTCGCGACATCGGTAAACGTTTCATCGCCATTGTTTCGGAACAACTGAGAAGCAGCCTTCAAGTCGTCCGTCGATTCGTTTCCAACGTAGACATCTAAGTCACCGTCCAAGTCATAGTCGGCCCACGCCGCGGTTTGGGTAGGAAGTTTCGGCAACGCCAGTCCCGCATTGATCGTGACGTCAGTGAACGTTTCGTCACCGTTGTTACGCAACAGTGAATTCGGGTGTTGACCGCCACTCGCAAGCCAGCCGCCACGCATAACAAAGATGTCGATGCGGCCATCGTTGTTGAAGTCCGTCTGCACCATGTTCAAGCCGCCCAAGATCTTGCTCAGGCCTGCGGCACTTGTGCCATCGGTGAACTTTCCCGCTCCATCATTCCAGAATAGTTTCAGCGACTCTCGCGGGTCCCAGTTGGAAACGGCAAGATCAATGTCACCGTCGTTGTCGAAGTCGTCTGCGATCGCACCGCCGGCTAAGCTGAATGTTGCAACACCGGAGTCACTGGCAACGTTTTTCCACCTGCCTTGCTCGGAGAACGCTGACGCATCCGCGCCCGCGTCGCTAAGAAACGTCGACTCGCCGATGTTGGGTATCAAAAATGCTTCGGGAACCTTGTGCGGGTACTCGCCCAAGGTCATATGCGCCAAGTTAAGCAGCCAGCGAGTTGCTAACTGCATGGGTTCGTCTTCATCCAAAATTTGCAGCAATGCGGTCAGCCACTGGATGCCTTGTCGTGATCCATCTTGATGTTGGTGCACGGCATCGCCCTGGATGGGAACGATACAACTGCCGGCGGTGTGTTGGCGGCAGCAATTTTGTGTCTCGCCCCATCGCAGATAGGTGACGGCCACATCGAAATAGAATTGCTTCAAAAACTCTGGTTTGATTTCGTTTGGATTGCTGCGTATCAAGCTGACGGCTTCGCCCATCAAACGGATCGCTTCCGACTCATTACCAAGATGCAACTCCGCCTTCGCAAGCTGGTAGGTCTTCAACCACCGTTGCAGCTTGGGCGTCTCCGCGGTCATCTGCTCGATTTCTTGCCGACGAAGTCTCGCCATGCGGTCGCCCACATACTGATTTTCGTCGGCCGCACGTTTTGCAATGTCGGCCAGCGTTTCGACCATCAATTGATGGCTGTCCAAGTCACTCAATGACCCCGGCGTGAATGTGGGTTCGGACTTCCGCCAGCAACCACTCAGCAAGAGCAGCCATAGCGAACACGTAACCGTTAAGAGACGAATGTTAGGCATCCTGAAGTTATACCACTTCTGTTGCCAGACGAGATTGACGGCGACGTGGTGGCGTCCATACTTTGACTTGAGTTTTCGAGTTCAGGCGAGTCGAGGAAATGCAGAAGGTACTGCTCACAGGGGCGAGTGGTTTTATTGGAAGGCACTTTGCGGAAGAGCTAACGCGTCGGCAGGTAGAGGTATGGTGCCTTGTACGTCGTAGTTCGCGCCGCGAACGGCTGGAGAGTTTGGGCTGCAAATTTGTCGAGGGAGACGTCGCAAGTTTAGAGTCGTTGCGATCGTCGCTTCGAGAGGCCGCCCCCGACACGGTCTTTCATCTCGCGGGGATTACCAAAGCGATCAACCCGCAGGACCTCTATGAAGTCAACCAAACCGGTACGAGGAACTTGGGGACCGTCTGTTCAGAATTGGATGCTCCGCCGACGTTCGTGTTGGTTTCGACTCTAGCCGCGGCCGGTGCCAGTGGCGAACTTCCTCGAACGGAGTCCGACCGACCGACGCCTGTCTCTCATTACGGTCGAAGCAAACTCGCGGCGGAGCAAGAGGCCATGCTGTTGGCTGACAGTTTGCCAATCTCTGTCGTAAGACCCCCGATTGTTTTTGGTCCTCACGATCGCGATACGTTCGAGATGTTCAAGTCGATAGCGACGGTCGGTTTACATCCGGTTCCGAAATCGAGCAAGGTGCGGATCTCTTGGATTCAAGTCAGCGATCTATGCCGCGCACTGATCGCGGTTGCCGAGCAGGGAAAACGATTGACGCCTGTCGATTCGAAATCTACCGGTGCCGATGCTGTGTCCACGGATGGCGAAACTGATTTACCAAGTCAGGGCGTGTACTTTGCAACGTCAGACGAGATCGTGCGTTATGGGGACATGGGACGGCAAATCGCCAAAGTGTTAGGGAACAAGTTCTTTCTGGCGTTGCCTACGATGATGCCAGCGATTTGGGGCCTGGCGGGCGTCTACGAAGGAATCGCACGAATCACAGGCGAACAACGCATTCTGAATTTCGACAAGGCACGCGAAGCCGGCGCTGGCTCATGGATATGCAATGGCGAGAAGTTGAAACGGGAGACTGGGTTTGATTGCCAGATGAACCTGGACGAAACACTCAGGTCTTCTGCTGCTTGGTATCGCGAGGCTGGCTGGATCTAACGCAACATCAAAACCGAATCGGCGTTAGGCGAGAATGTCGTTGATGATCTGACCGTGGACGTCGGTTAGGCGAAAGTCACGCCCCTGGAACCGATAAGTGAGTCGACGGTGATCGACGCCCAGGCAACTTAGGATTGTGGCATTGAGGTCATAGAGACTAGCGCGATTCTCTTCCGCGTGATAGCCAAACTCGTCAGTTGAACCGTAGGTCATACCGCCTCGAATTCCGCCACCGGCCATCCACATCGTGAATCCGTGCGGGTGGTGGTCTCGTCCATAGTCTTGACCAGACCCTTGCGAGATTGGCGTTCGTCCGAATTCGCCACCCCAAATCACAAGCGTGTCTTCTAACAGTCCGCGTTGACGCAGATCAGTTAACAACGCAGCGGTTGCCTGATCGATACCGCGGCATTGCCTGGTGTGTTGCTTTTGTAGATTGTCGTGCTGGTCCCATCCCATGTCGAAGAGTTGGATAAAACGCACACCCTGTTCCGCCAGACGTCGCGCGAGTAGACAATTGTTGGCGAACGATTGCGTGCCCGGCTGGCTGCCATAGAGTTCGTGAATAGATCGTGGTTCCCGGGATATGTCCATCAATTCAGGAACGCTCGTTTGCATGCGGTACGCCAGTTCGTACTGTGCAATCCGAGTATGAATTTCGGGGTCACCGTACTCGGCCTGCAGTTGACGGTTCATTGCGGAAATCAAATCCAATTGGTCTCGACGATCCACTTGCGTCACACCCTTGGGGTTCGACAGAAACAGAACTGGATCACCTTGCGAACGGAATTGGACTCCCTGGTGTTGGCTAGGCAGAAAACCGCTTCCCCAGTAACTGTTCAGCAGCGGCTGCCGTTTCACTCCCGATTGAAGCACCACAAAGGCGGGCAGGTTTTGGTTCTCACTGCCCAAACCATACGAAAGCCACGAGCCTAGCGTGGGACGTCCGTATCGGGCATCGTCATGAAAGAGATCGCCGGCCCGTGATTGAATGTCTCCGAATGCACGGAACGGATCACACAGAGTTCGTCGGCAACCTGGGCGGTGTACGGCAGCAGTTCGGATATCTCGATTCCGGCCTGACCGTGTTTGCGGAACCGCCATGGCGAGCCCTTAATGCGTGGGTTTGACTCTTTGATCATCGCGAATTGATGATCTTTGATGATGGACTTGGGGATTGGCTGGCCGTCGCGTTCCAGTAGCAAGGGCTTCGGATCGAATAGGTCAATGTGCGACGGACCACCCGACATGAATAGGCTGATCACCCGTTTGGCCTTCGCCGCGAAACGGCGAATATCATCGACCGAACCCAACAGGTCTGAGCTAGAAATGTCTGAGCCCAACAGGTCTGGATTCAAAAGCGACGCCAATGCGATCTTCGTGGCACTGGAGGCAGTGCGACCGAAGAAGTGTCGCCGATTGATGGCTCGGTGTACGTCGCGGCTGTTGGGGTCGGAGATGGTCACTGTTTGCTGATCGCCTCGTCCAAGTTCAACAACGTCGAAGCCACCATCGTCCAGGCCGCTCGTTCGGATTCCGCCGCTTCGAAACGTCCTTCTCGCGATCGAGTTCGCTGTCGATCAAGCAGCTCTTGGAACATCCGCAGTTCTTTTTCGTTAGGCAGTCGTGTCAACGCGCACTCGAAAGCAAATTCGATTCGCTGTTGATCGCTACCTTTTTGAGCCATCGTTCGATCGGCGAATGCCTGTGACATTTCCACGAACGCCGGATCATTCAACGCGACCAAGGCTTGCAGCGGAGTATTACTTCGCTCGCGCCGCACGACGCAACGCTCTCGCGACGGAGCGTCGAAAATCTGCAAACTCGGATACGGATACATCCGCTGCCAAAATGTATACACACCGCGGCGATGTCGATCGGAACCTGTGCTGGTTTTCCATTCGCCAGCCGTGTCGTCTCGAAATTCACCGATATGACTGGGCTGTTGTGGGTACACACTGGGGCCACCGATTTTTCGATTTAGCAGATTGCTGACTGACAATGCGAAGTCGCGAATCTGTTCAGCCGACAGGCGGTGACGGGGACCTCTGCTCACCCAGCGATTATCCGGGTCGCGACGGTGGTCTTCTGCGGTAGCTTTGGAGCTCTGTTGGTATGCGTCGGACATCACAATCAACTTCTGGATGTGTTGCACATTCCAGCCGCTTTCGACAAACTCCACGGCAAGCCAGTCCAACAGATCAGGGTGACTGGGCCAGGCCCCTTGCGAGCCAAAGTCTTCCATCGTTCGCACAATACCGCGACCAAAAAAGTGAGCCCAAATCCGGTTGACTGCAATTCGCGCCACCAAAGGGTTCTTGCCATCAACTAACCAACGAGCGAACTCTAATCGATTCGTTGCTTCGTGTTCGGCTGATGCGTTCATCGCATTGGGTGTGCCTGCGAAAACTTGCTTGCCAAGATTTTCAAAGTTGCCACGGACGTGAATATGCGTCTTTCGAGGAATGGCAAGTTCCTGCATCACTTGTGCTGTGACGCGGCCGTGACCTGGAACGTCGACTTGAATCCGAGGTCCGTGGATTTCGAACTTCTCGCCCAAGTGTGGAACGTTATTGAAGATCGCGAACAGCTCGTAGTATTCCTGCTGCGTAATTGGGTCGTACTTGTGATCATGACATTCAGCACAGGCCAGAGTCGCGCCAAGCCAGACTCGCCCGGTTGTGTCAATTCGGTCGACGATCCCCTTCACCCGGAACTCTTCCTTGCGAGGGTTGTTGCCGAGTGCCTGCATTGAGTTGCGATGAAAACCGGTGGCAACCCTTTGATCGATCGTGGCATCCGGCAGCATGTCACCGGCGAGTTGCTCGACCGTGAATTGATCGAAAGGCATGTTCGCATTGAAGGCCTTGATCACCCAATCGCGGTACAACCACATGGTGCGAGGTTTGTCGGCGGCATAGCCTGTGGTGTCAGCGTAGCGAGCTCCGTCCAGCCATCCTTGAGCCATGTGTTCGCCGTAGTGAGGCGACGCCAGCATTTCGTCGACAATAGTTTCGAAAGCTGATTCACTTTGGTCTTTGACGAAGGCTCGAGCTAGTTCGACACTTGGCGGTAGTCCGAGCAGATCAAAACTTGTGCGTCGCAACAGCGTGCGTCGATCGGCCTTTGGCGAGGGACGCATGCCCTCTTGGTGTAGACGAGCAAGGACGAATCGATCGATGGGGTTGGTGACGTTTGAAAACTCGGAGTCGGAAGCGGAGACCTTGGGAAGCGGCGGCCGCTTGGGCGGTATGTATGACCAGTGTTTTTCGTAGGTTGCGTCTTCCTCAAGCCAACGCCGTATCAGGCTTACCTGCGATGTCGAAAGGCTACTTCCCGTTTCCGCGGGCGGCATTCGTAGATCTGGATCCGTCGAAGTGAGTCGATCAAGGACCTCATCTGCTTCTAGTCGCCCGTCTGCCCAGTCGCGGTTGTCCAACCGCAGGTCCGCCTTGCGAGTAGCTCCATCCGGGCCGTGGCATTTGAAACAATGCTCCGAAAGAATCGGCCGAACATCACGATTGAAACGCAACGGTTCGTCTGCGAACAACGGCCATGTGAGACCAAGAGCACAGCCGACAGTTAGGGCGGTGCGGATGGTGCTGGGGATTCTCATGGACGCATTCTACATGCACCGGCGTCTCGGTGATAATCGCGATTCAGCCCATCCGATGCTGCAACTCATCGATTGCACGAAACGATGAGTTCTGCACTCGCGATGACAATAGATGAATACGCAGCTCTGGTCGCGGATGCGTATAGCCTGTGAATCGGAACTTGTTGTGTGAGAGTACGAGCTTTCGATAGAGCCTGTTCGCTCGAAGGACGCGTAGCCACGTCCACTACCACAGTCCGGCGATGTTGGGATCTGCTTCAGGCCTTTGAGCGTTTGAGATTAGTAGGCTGGCTAATCATTAGCTCGCGAATGAGGAAGACAAGGAAGAAGATCGTGCCCCAGTAGGCGGGGAGCTTCAGTACACTGTACCACCATTCTGGTCGTACGCGTTTAAACACCGCTGCCGAGCCGTTGGCAAATAGATAATTGCCATTGGGCGAGAAATGCATGGAGCGACCGCCAATAATCGACTCTCGTGGATTGGATCCTCTTATCCTAGTCAGTAGCTTGCCGGTCTTTCCATCCAGGATGCAACAGTTTCCATATACCGTGGCAATCCGATCACCCGACTGCGAAAACTCCGCACTATTGCCGACAACTTTCGAAACTGTGTTGCCGAAATCGTCCAGCAGGTAGCAATGCGAGTTTGCGTTTCGGGTGGTTGCGTTCGTTGGCCCCGTCATTTCGATGTACGTGGCGAGCAGCCGCGTTCCATCCGGGGACCATTCCATCGTCTCGATATGGTCGAATCCCGGAGGCTCCCATGCTCCAACTTGCGTCTTGGCAGTGACATCCCAAATTGCGATTCCTTTGGAGGTGGGAACCGCGAGCCGTTTCTCGTCGGGCGAAAGTCTCGTTAGGTAAAAGACAGGACGAATCGGAGTTTCGCCGATCTCGAACAACTTCACACTCGCATCAACGTCCCAAACTGCAAGCGTATTCTTGCAACTGCTGACCATGAAGTAGTTTCCACTGTCAGAGAGTCGCGAATAGCCCCCCGTCCACTCTTGTCGCCTCGACGGTTAGCAACGGCTCGCTCTGGTGAGTGCCAAAAACATGCGTCTTGCCGTCTTGAACATTGCTTGAAAACCTCGCACCCGATGGGCAGATGCGAGGTACTGATCCGGCGTCCCAAGAA
>CAYQMZ010000130.1:0-12884 GCA_964418725.1 uncultured Pirellulaceae bacterium | reverse complement strand
GATGTGGTCACTACCACTGTCGGTCGCAACGAAGCCGAAAAACGAATTAATGGGCTCATCGAACTCGATCGCAAATGTCTCACCTTCTGGAATACGCAGAACTTCATCTCCGGCGGGATTGAGTGTTCCGTCGTAGCCATCAACACTCCAAATTCCTGCCGTCGGTTGCGGCACCGCGTAGGCTGCGAACACACCCGCGTTGGGGCCACTACCAAGCCCCGTCATCGTGACGCCATGGCTAGTTTCGAAATGATCTCCTGCCAATGGTCCGGTCAAACCTTCAAACGTTATCTCGTATCCTGATCCCAGAGGCGGATCCGGCGAAGGCGTTGCGTTGGTGTGTCGGACGCAAGTTACGCGCTCGATGTATTGAAAGTTCTCGAAGTCGACGCCTTCCAAAACTTGCCCACTTTGCAGTGTCACCGTTTGAGACGCCGTCGCGGGATTTCGGGCAGACCAGAAGCTCTTCATTCCCTCAGATACGGTGTAGGTTCCTGGAATCAGACCTTCCAGCCAGTACAGACCACGCTCCGTTTCTGGATCGATCCCTACGGGAGTCTGAAGATCCATTTCATGAGTGACTTGCGACGCAACGTTCGTTCCGTCGTCTGCCGTGATCGTCCAGCCGTTCAGGCCACGCTTTACGCGATGGTCGTAACATATTTCGATGTAGTCGACGATCGTGTCGTCTTGCACGAGCACATCCATCCGACCGTGCTGGTTGATTCCCTCAACGACCGGCGAGCCCGCGTTAAATGTGTACCTCTGAAGTTGGCCAGCGGGGAAATCCCCTACGGTCCAGAGATCACCGTTCGTTTGGTTTGGCAGATATGTGTTCGTCCAAGCTCCATCCCCCAAGTGAAATTCAGCCGCCAGGCTATTCCCAGTGGCAGGATCAACTTGCCAGGTGCTATTCGGCGTCGGTCCCATCACACCGAAAGTGATCGTGTCGTCGTACGATAGATCCGTCGAGTTGTCCGGTTTCAGGTGCACATTGACCAAGACTCGACTGACATCCGATTGGAAGTTGGTGAACGAGTCGCCCCAGAACTTGTTCTCACCCGCTTCGTCGTAAGCACGCGTTGCCGTAGCATTCACTGTCAGGTAACTAGCCAAGTTTGGGCTCGGCGAAGTCGGCTCTGGAACACTAAAGCCATCATCGTTTCCAAGACGCTCACTCTTTTCCTCGGTAGCGTAGTGAAACTTCTGGCCATGGATGGACGCCAGTTGGGTGTTGCCGAAGTCATAGCCTTCACCCACGAAGCCTGGCGTAACCGTAACGGTGTGGTGTTCGCTTGCTCCGGTTGGAATTCGGAAGACTAGATATTCGCCGTGATCCGTTCCTCCGAAAGTCGAGTTCGTTGTGGGGTTCGCCGAGGAGTCATGCCAGATCCAGTGAGCTGCTGAGTCGATGCCGTTCAGCGCGGGATAGCTAAAAAGTCCCTGTTGATTCGTCGGCCCCACTTGAACAGATTCCCAGTCAAGAGGTAACGCATTCGCAATTGCGGTTTGGATATCAGCTTGGGAAGGATTTGGGCCGGCGCTCGTAGGAAGCACTTCCCAACCGGCCCCCGTAGTGACCTGTTGCCCACCGATCGTGAATTCCGCTATCCAGCCTTGTGGAGTATCGCCGCCAACGCTGTTCCAAGCTGCGAAATACAAGTACTCATCACTCGTCGTTGCGGGCGAAACCGCAGGAACCTTCGTACCGTCGAGAACATTGAAAGCGGTGCAACATGGCTGTGGCCCGGATAAAAGTGGACCAAGCGCCGTGAGCGTGCTTCCGTCTTCGCTTCCTGAGAACAGTTGCCCGAAGTTGTCTACCTGTACACGACCTGCAACACTAACTGGACCAGCGTTTGTCTGCACCCAACCGGTCTGCGGGACTTCTCGGATCGCATAGTCACCGACCGGAATGCCCTCGATCCAGTACAAACCTTGCTCCGTCACTGGATCGATTGCTTCGACGTCGTCCAAGTTCATGCTGTGCGTTACTTGCGTCGCGACAACATTCCCATCAGCGTCGACGACTTCGATCGTCCAACCATCGAGTCCAGGTTCTTCGGGCTGACGAATACCATCCCCATTCAAGTCGTGCCACTTTTGACCATGGATCGCGTTGGGGAAATTGCCGAAATTCACGCCAGGTCGACAAGGGATCTCAACATCGCCGGGTTCCGTTTTGGTTGTGGTCGAGAGCTGTTGGTCAAGGTCGATCAGGTAACTGTTGTCCATGTCTCCACCTGTCTGAGGAGAACCCTGAAGACCATAGATGGCTTGCGGATTCGAGGGAGCTCCAAACCTCAGTCCGTCTCCGCTTCCCCAAACCTGTCCAGTAGGATGATGGTCATAGTCATTTCCGCCGGCAGCGTTTCTCCCGGCTGGTCCTACAGAGAATATGCTCGCCTGGGACCAAACCCCGCCAACCAGTTCGAACTCAAGCAGCCTCGCTGCATGGGCGGCCGAGTTGAGTACCGGGACTGAGCCACCGACAGGTGTTGTGTCCATCGTACGCTCTGAGACGAGCATCTTCCCGGATGGGCCAAATGATATGTCGGACACAGGATTCGTGTAGAAGTCCCCGGCGTTGCAAGAACCGCTTGCTGTTGCCGCGGGCATTGCGGGAGTGTGAGCAGCGACTATGTCTAATTCAAATTGTGCCGTACCGCACGTACCACCAGAAATGTCAACCGAGTAGATGGTGTTGCGCCCCACGCTCTCACAGTACTGTGGAGTTGGGAATACACGTTGGTTTTCTGACCAAACCGAGTAGTACAAACGACCTGCGTCTGTCGCGACGCCCCAGACGCGTTCCCCAAGAGGCGCCATTTCGCCCATCGATGTCGAATCCGGAGCGCCATGATCGTAGGTTCCAACGATCGATCCAGCACGATCAAGTTGATAGATCACACCATCCTCGAAGTTGCTAACGAAAAATGACTCCGTTGTACGATCGAACGTGATATTGCCCAACGACGGTGTTTCTAAGGCATTCGGGGCGGCTACCTGGTTCGGTAGCTGAGCGAATACCGAAGGTGCTCCGGTACGTCTGTCGATCTTGTAGACTGCTCCGCTACCACCGGGGCCAAAGTTTGGCGCCTCGCCATGTGTTCCCGTCAACGAATACCCATAGATCGATGTCGCGGTAACGTAGATGTTTCCGATGTCGTCGTAAGTGACACCAAAGACGTCTCCCAAATCGTCACGCGTCCAATCGGGATGATGATAGGAGTTGATTCCAGGATGAATGTTGGTGCCGATCGGCTGCGAGCTTAGGGTGCTGAGGTCGAAGATCGCAAGAACGTCGTCAGTCGAGGTGAAGAAGACGGAGCACGTGGCAGCTGCGACCTGCCCTGTAAATGACGCAAACGAAGGGTCGTCAAAGATCGGCTTCGCTCCCGAGCAGTTCCCCGAACTCGGATCGACGCCACTCATTGCTTGAATAACATGCCCATTGACTCCATGAGTGGCATTCCAACCCGACTGCATCACTTCGCGAACGACGTGTTCACCTGGTCCTAGGCCAATGAATTCGTAGTAACCGTCTTGATCAGTGGTCGCTGATGGCTCACCCAGATTCGGCTCGTACACTCCATTGTTATTCAGGTCCAGATAGATTTCCCAACCTTCGAGGCCACCTTCACCAGCGTCCCACACGCCGTTTTGATTAGTGTCTTTGAACTTACTCCCTGTGATGTCGATTCTCTCAAAGTTACCGAAGTCGACATCCGTGGCGACTTGGACTCCAGTTAGAGTGATCGGTGCCGGATCGTTCGTCGTTTGCATCCAACCTGGCTTGTCCGAAAGGTCTTCTCGAACGTTTAGTGGCGTGCCCGTCGGAAGTGGAGGAAAGACGTACGTTCCGTCTGGTGCTGTGATGACAGAAGTCTCTCCGACGTCGAATTGGTCGTTGTTGTTGTCATCGATGAAGATTTTCCACCCGCCCAGACCTGGCTCCCACGCTTGTTGAATTCCGTCCCCGTTGATGTCGTCGAATTTGATCCCTGTGATTGTCGGATAGCGAACGATCGCATCCATCGGAATCACGGTAATTCCACCGCTAGGAACGTTTCCGCTGCCGCTCGTACCAATCACGCCAGGCGATGGCACGACTGTTACCGTGTAGCCACCCGGCACGAGCGGGCCTGACGAGAAAGTCCCCGTCTCATCTTCAGGTGTATTGGGATTATCGGCCAACGTCACGGTCGTGTCCGCATACTCTTCTCCCAAACCATCGGTGCCGCTGAGCTCGACCGTCAAACCGGCAAGGCAAGGTTCCTGTGCGACGATGTGCAGCTCGACAAAATCGATGAAAGTGTCATCTTGCGAGTAGATGTCCAGCCTGCCGTTGGCCAGCATGTCTGGCAAAGTGTTTACGATGGGCAAGTCAAACGACTGAGGCGACCCATTGTTGCCCGGCAGCGATGCGTATAAGTAAACGTCGCGCACGACGCCAGTTTGCCACGTGCCAGAAAACAAGTTAATGCCATCAGTACTGTCACCACCGCGGATATGCACCCGTAAGAACGCTTCAGAAACCAGGGCAGTCGGCGGCGTAAAGTACAACGACTCGTAGAACACACGATCGCCGACAGTCGCATCGTAGCCAGTTTGCGGGTTGGGATTCCCAACCTCTGTCGCCAGGCCTGGACGAGGATTGGTGAGTTCTGAATTTCCTGTGACGAAAGCGTCGGCGACGCCTCCAGTGACCACAATTGTTTCTTCGTCGTGAACTCCGTTACCGTTGATGTCTTCGCAGATTCGCCCCGTCAGCGACCCCAATTGGTAGTTCCCAAAATTGATGCCGCCCAGATCATCACCATCGGTGATGGTAACTTGGAACGATTGCGTGGATGACGATTGATGCCAAGACGATTGCTGAACTTCGCGTACGGTGTAAGAACCCGGAGCAACATTTTCTAGCCAAAAGTGCCCCGACTCCGTGTGAGGATCGATGACATTGTCACCGTCTAGATCCATATCGTGAGTCGTGACACTTGTTACCGAACCCTGCGTATCCAGTAGCTCAATCGTCCAGCCGTTTAGGCCGGGTTCATTCGCATCAAAGACGCCATCCGCGTTCAGGTCGTGCCACTTTTGGCCGTGAATCGAACCCGGCGCTGGACTACCGCCGCCGTTTACCGAGCAGCCACCAGACAGCGCCGCAGTTCCGTCGGAACAGACTTCGTATTCCGGGCTCATTCCGTACAGCGAATACTGCTCGTCGGCACTGCCATTTAAGTCGTCGATCCACGTCAAAGAATGACTGAAGGATTCACCGTACCTTGCCTCCTCAAGCGGCGAACCTAGCCAACCTCCGTTGTCTGACCCCGCGATATTTCCATCCGGATCCGTTCCAGCCCACACGTTCCGATTGGTCTCAGTCCCGAATTCATCGTACGCAATGGGTGCATCAAAGCCTACAAAGGCACCGGAAAACATTGTCGCAAGGTCGGCAACCACTAAGTCACCGTTGGTATTGTAAATCGGGCTTGAGGAAGAGAACCGCGAAGCAGCGTGAACGTTCTGCACGGAGTCGGAAAGAATAGCCAAGTAGGGCCCTGGCCCAGTCACCGTGCCAGGAGCGCTAGTGGCGTTCTGAACGAAACTGTCGCCACCCTGAATGCCACTGCCAAATGGAACTCCGAAATAGGCATCAGTCGTTTGCGATGTAACAAACGCCAAATGATATGTATCTCCGACAGTCAAGTCTGTTGGCACAACCGTAAGTAGGATTCTCTCTTCCAGCGACTCAACTGTTGATCGATTTAGAAAACGACGTTTCTTGCTTTTCATGAGGTTGTCCGCTACACACACCAAGGCTGCAATTCGATACCTAATGTGCATGCGCACCTGCTTGCACAAGATACGAAATGCTGTCCGTATAATTCGCGCTCGGGGAAAATGGAGAAAAACTGTGAAAGACGATGGCCAGATCGACTTAGAACAAATTCTCTTGACGAACAGAGCAAGACTGTTGCGTCGCATTGAAATGCGAATCGGCCTTAATCCGTTCGCTGATTTCGCAGCGGAGGATGTGCTGCAAGATGCGTTCGCGGATGCTCACCGAGTAATTTCAACACTCACAAACAATGGCAATACGGCGATCATCGCCTGGCTAGAAAAGATCGTTGACAATCGGCTCGCTCAGACGTTTCGGGACCGGGCACGACTGAAACGCGGCGGCCCCAACTGGCAGTCCGCCTCGGCAGACAGCTCTATCCAAGATTTGGCGCACGACATTGCAGACAGTGGCGTGGAAACGGGTAGCGCTCGCATGCTGAAGCGAGAAATCAAGGTTGCGATCCGAGACGCAATCCAAGACTTGCCCGAGCAGCAAGAGCGGGTCATGAATCAGTACTACTTGCAACAACAGCCGTTAGAACAAATCGCCGAAAGTGAACAGCTAACCAAGTCGGCCGTACGAGGTCTTATCTATCGGGCGAAGCTGACTATCAAAAAAGTGCTGGGAAACTCGTCACGCTGGTACAGCAAGAAATAACCGCGAAAACTTTGGTTTTATCGGGAACTCGCTGATTTTTCGCGTCTAGGACTTTGGAGCAGGTCCTAATCGAGCGTTGAGGCCGACCTGAAGATTGCTGGTGCGTTTGAGCGCAAGTAATGCGAGCCAAACGATTTGTAACGCGAGTTTTCGATAGTGGATGTTCAACTTGAAGGTGCGAGGGACCCATCAGCGGTCTCCACAAACGCGAATGAGTCATCCTTGCGGGTGAGTTGCCCAAACTGTCATGAGGCAGTCTTGGCAACCAATGGAGCGGACCTGCAGGAATTAAGGTGTGACGATTGCGGAAATGAGTTTGCACTGCTTGGAAAGGAAGGCGAGTCTCGGCACCGACCAGGGATGAGAGTTGGCCGATTTACTCTCGATAGAGTGCTTGGTCGAGGTGGGTTTGGAACCGTCTGGTTGGCCAACGATCCGCATCTGGACCGGGACGTTGCACTCAAGGTTCCCAGATACAGGACAATCACGGGAGCCGATGGGGAAGCATTCCTGCGAGAGGCGCGCGTCGCCGGTCAAGTTAGACATCCCAACGTTGTTACGGTTCACGAGGTGGGCCGAGACGGTGACCAGCTATATCTAGTCACGGACTTCATCGACGGAGCGTCGCTCGACAAGCGTCTAAAGGTTGCTCAGCCATCGATCAGCGACACGGTCGATTGGGCGGTTAAGTTGGCCAATGCGTTGCAGGCCGTTCACGATGCCGGGATTACACACCGCGATCTCAAGCCAGCCAATATTCTGCTAGATGAACATGACGAACCCTACTTGGCGGATTTTGGGCTGGCGTTGCGTCGTGAGAACGAACTGACACTCACCAGTGACGGGCAAGTGTTGGGAACCAGTTCCTACCTATCACCAGAGGTCGCCCTAGGGGCTGCTCACAAAGCGGATGCACGCAGCGACGTCTTTTCGCTTGGCATCATTCTCTATCAGCTACTGACCGGCGAACTCCCATTTCGTGGCAACCATCTTGCCGTAATCAAGTCGATCATTGAAGACGAACCCGTTGCCGTCCGGAAACTCAATCGACTTGTCCCACGGGACCTGGAAACAATTTGCTTGAAGTGCCTTGAAAAATCTCCCTCGCAACGGTTTCGGTCGGCACAAGAACTGGCGGATGAGTTAAGTAGGTATTCTCGCGGGGAAACGATTCGCGCCCGACCGATCAGCCCTATGCAGTCTGCGATTCGTAGTGCCGTTCGACGTCCGTACAAAACTTTGGCCTCGGTCCTCCTACTTTGCTTCGCAATAGGCGGCCCGCTGACTGCAGTGCAACAACGGCAACTTGCTGAGAATGAGCAAGCAGCCACCGCGCTAGCCGAAGCGAACCAACATGTTGCGAACAAACATGCTCGCATCGCAAGGCGGCACTCCTATTCCGCAGACTTGGGGAATGTTGTTAGGAATCTACAGGAACGAAACCCTCTGCTCGCAAAGCGATTGCTTCAATACCATATTCCGACCAGCGGTCAGCCCGACGTTCGAGGCTTCGAATGGCGGTATCTTTGGAAACAGTGCCATGCGGGACTCATCAAGACCGTTGATGTAGAAGAGCCCATCGAAGCGTTCGCAATGTCCGCTGATGGGAAGTACGTTGGAATGCATCATGTCTCGGGATATGACGGACAACGTATTCAGACTTTCAGCAGCATTCGCGACTTGTCGTTGAACAAGCCACTGCGTCGTGATCAATTTGGGTACGCCGTTGGACTATTCTACGATCACGGCCGTAGTGAGTTTGGTTTCGCATCGATGTCCGGTCATCTCCACCGATTCCCTATCAACGGTGAAGCCATCAGGTCGCAACCCAATCCGAATCGGACACGTGCGGCCGTTCCCCTGTATCGAAGCGACGGAGTCCTCGTAGCCGGGGACTACGGAGAGTTACGGATTTGCCCGCGTGGTGCGAATCAATCCATCAAAGTGTGTGACTTCCCGGACGATTTCCTGTGCGGGGCCTTAGCTGTGTCGGACGATGAGTCCTATTGTTTTGCGTTCGACAGAGCCAGCCCCGAAAAGCGAAAGGTCTTAAGGATTGAGATACCCTCGGGCGACATAACTTGGGAGAAGCGATACAGCGTTGGCTTCGCCCCGATTGACCACGGCAAGCCTGCTGCCTTCGTTGACACGGATAAAGCAATCATCCACATCGCAAACCATGGGGTGGTGATGATCGACGTTGAGACAGGTGACATCGTCGACTCATTGGAAAAACCGATGGGAATAAAAAGCACGTGGTTGGGCGAGTCTCCGGGAGTCGACTTTCTTGCCGCCCTCGACGAGTCGCTCAGGAACATAACGATCTGGGACCTCAAAACGAAAAAGATCATTGCGGTGTTGCCGCACGAACACGTGACGGATGCGCAATGGGTGAGCGACGATGTGTTAGTGACCAGCGGAAGAGATGGCTGCCTACGGTGGTGGAACATACCGCTCGCTGTCCAAGGAGCGAGAGCGGAGATGGTGGATCTTCGCTTCATTAACTTTTGGAGCACAACAACTAGTCAAGATGGCCAAGAAATGCTCACCGTATCCGGAGCTGACCGAGTTGACCTGTGGGACCTCGTCGAGAGAAAACGACGGTTTCGTTTCCCAGAGAAGGCGAAATCCGGCAGCGCGTTCGGCCCGGAGGAATCAGTGCTCGCGAGACCACTGCACAATACGGACCAAGTTTGGCAGGCGTCCAGGGCAGATGGGCAAGCACGTTTGGTATTCGAACAGGCAAACCGAAGCGTCGAGTTTGGTGATTGGAATACATCTGCCTGCAACACTTGGCTTTGTGTCGCTACCCAACCCAAAGGGGCGTCGAGTGATGAAGGCTACGATCCGATCCTGGCAACAAAGTCACTGGGACTGAGTTTCGTGAATCTGACCTCCGGCGCAGTTAGCACTGTGGCTACAGACGGAGTTTCACACTTGAAGATCCAGTTCTCGCGTGATAGCCGACATCTCTTTTCAATCAATGACTATCATCAGTTCGAAGTCCGTGAAGTGCCAAGTGGCAAACTCGCTTGGTCAATTCCTAATGTATTTGGTGTCGAGTATCTGACCAAAATGAAGGTCTCCGACAGCGAGAGGTATTTGGCCGCGGGCGGCTGGTCTGGCGCTATCCAAATTACAGATCTTGAAGCAAGAAAGACGAGCCATCGGCTCAATGCTACCGCTCACGTCCAGGCCCTCTATTTCTCACCAGACGAAGACACCCTAGTTGCTGCCTGCGGCGTTCACGACGACTCCCCAGAAGGTCGCGGCGAAATTCGGTTCTTCGACCTCGAATCTGGGCACACGATTCTCAAACTTGCGGAAGACCTACACACGTGCATAGGCTTTGCCTTCACGCCGGACGAACTTCAAATGTCGACAGTTCACTTCGACGGACGCATTCACATTTGGGAAGGTGCCTCCGACGAAGAAGTCGCATGGCAGCGATAAACGCATGCCGCCATCGTGCATTGGCCCCAATCGTTCCTTTGGTATCACCTACTACTGTGCGGCAATCAGCTTCGAAACCAACAATCGCAGGTTCGGTTCTGCTGCGTTCGCGTTGGCGATGATTTCGTCTACAACTGCGGGCTTGAGCGAATCGGGGAAGCACAAATCCGTTACGATCGAGAATCCGACGACGGGAAGTCCGCAGTGCACGGCTACGATGACCTCGGGGACCGTCGACATGCCGACCACGTCGGCACCAATGTTACGCAAGAAACGATACTCGGCACGCGTCTCGAGGTTAGGTCCCGACACAGCGACGAAGACACCTCGGTGCACGTGAATGTTGTGCTGGCGAGCGATGTCCATCGACTGGTCGATCAGATCAAAGCTGTAAGGCTGTGACATATCCGGAAACCGCGGCCCCAATCGATCGTCATTGATGCCGATCAAGGGGTTGTCCCCCAACAGGTTGATCTGGTCGTCGATCAGCATGATGTCGCCACACTTGTAGTACGGATTCATCCCGCCGCAAGCATTCGACACAACAAGCATCTCCGCACCCATGTGCTTCATAACACGTACGGGCAGTGTGATTTCCTTCAGCGAATACCCTTCATACATATGGAAGCGACCTTCCATTGCCATGACCGGTTTACCTTCTAGAGTCCCACAAACAAGTCGACCTGCGTGACTGGTCGCCGTCGACTGTGGAAAGTTCGGAATGTCGGCGTAGTCCAATGTTGCCTGAACTTCGATCTGTTCGACTAGGCTGCCCAGCCCCGTACCTAGAATGATGCCAGTGTGAGGTTTCTCTGGCCACGCTGCTTTGATCGCAGCCGCGGCTTCTTCCATTTTCTGATACAGCTCAAGCATGTCGGTCTTTCGCGAATGAAGTTCTTGTGGAGCCAAAGTATCGTGATCCGAACAGGCTCACAAGTACTTCAATGGTTTCTCCCCGCGTTGACCGCTGCAGCTTGACTCATCGTCATAGCCTGAAGCTCCAGGCCAGCATGGTTATCCATGTTGCATACGGTTCGTAACGGTTTGCCCAGGGCTTTCGCCAGCGTGGTATATTCGTGGATCAACTAGCTCTTTGAGTCCGGTTTGCGACGGCACATTTTCGGCAGTAAATACTGGTGCCGAGGCTGATAACTCTGGTCAGCCGGACGCATCGGAGAGCTTGTTCGACCTTAGCTCACACTATCCACCATGAATCAAGCTGGATGACCATGACGCCTCCCAAACTTCCACAACGACTCGGTGGCATTATCCCTCCTATGGTAACGCCGCTGCTGGACCAAGACGAAATCGACGTCCGCGGTACCGAGCGATTGCTTGAGCACGTAATCGCGGGTGGAGTCCACGGTGTGTTCGTGCTGGGAACAACTGGCGAAGGGACGTCGTTGACGCCCGCCGCACAGAATCAGTTTGTGGAGCTGGCGTGTGAGGTTGTCGCTGGTCGCGTACCGGTGTTAGTTGGCATTACCAACACATCGATGGGAGCCGCACTGCAACTCGCGGATCAGAGTTACGCCGCAGGGGCTGCAGCGGTTGTTTCCGCGGCGCCGTACTATCTGCCGATGACGCAACGTGACCTTATTGAGTACACCGAAGAATTCGCTGGGCGGCTTCCTTTGCCTCTCTTGCTGTACAACATGCCCAGCTGCACGAAAACTGCCTACGACGTAGACACGGTTCGTACGTTGGCGGGACACCAGAACATCATTGGACTCAAAGACACTTCCGGAGACCTAGATTACTACGCAGAGGTCGCCAAGTTCGCGAACAGTCGCACGGGCTTCACCTTGCTTATCGGTCCGGAAGAGAAACTGGCTCGGTCCATCGAACTCGGCGGACACGGTGGCGTCACTGGTGGAGCCAACATGTTTCCTTCGCTCTATGTCGCCCTGTACGAAGCTGCCACAGCAGGTGCGAAAGGTGACGATGCGGCGACGGCCCAAGCACAAGAACTACAGGCGTTGGTCCAGCAGATATCAGATTCCATGTACGCAGTCACAGACAGCGGTGCACGGGTACTACAAGGTATCAAGTGCGGACTAGACGAGATGGGGATCTGCAATGGAGTTGTTGCTCAGCCGTTCCCAACCTACGGCGACGCGTAACTGCAAAAAATCAAAGCAGCGTTGGAAACGATTGAGCCATTAGTCAAACAGCGACAAACGACGTAAGCGTGCGTGGCTATCGCCTGCAGTGGACACAAGTCTCTCGAACCGCCAGGTGTCTGCCGCTCACTTCTTCCCAGCTTTGTCATTCAGGTTCCAATCATAATCCAGGAACTTGACCTTAACGGCGTTGTTCGCGGCAGCTTGCTTTGCAGCCGACGTCGGCAACCATGCAGAAATAGTCTTCAACTGCGCGGCCTGGTTTTTACCAAAGTCTTTGCCGAACCAACTGAGGATCGAAGACACCAGGAATCTGTTGCTGGCCAGATCATGTTGGAAGTGCTGCTGACGTGAGAAGAAGTCCTTCGCGTTCAGTTCCAACTGCTCATTCAACTTTGCTCCAGTGTACGCTTCGTTGAGCAGACGGGGACAACCGATGGACGCACAAACGATCGCAAAGTGAATTCGCGGCTCGTTCATCTTCCTCAAGACCTTGTGCTCTATGTCGTCCAAGGAAATCGACTTATCGCCAACCAACAACTGATAGTCATGCCAAATGTTGTAGCCGCCTATCCGAGAAGTGTGTTTGCGAATCGATGACGTTGGATACTCACGCAAGATGCCGTGAACGGTTACAGCGTTGTAAGCATTGATCCAATACGCCAGTTGGCTTTCTCGTTTGGCAGGAGCTTTGAGATCAACCGACGAGAGTTGCTTTAGGTAGCCATCAAGCAACGCAACGTCTGACTTCGACCGTTTCAGTGCGTCATACTGAACCAGCCCATCGCTGTCGACATACTTCTTCA
>CAYQMZ010000129.1:8593-12925 GCA_964418725.1 uncultured Pirellulaceae bacterium | reverse complement strand
GGTCTTGGCTGAGGCTGGCTGGAACGCCATGTCACTGGGTTCCAACATCCCGGTCGGCTCGATGATTCGAGCCATCGAGATGCACAGCCCTCGCTTGTTCTGGCTGAGCGTTTCGAGCATCGATGAAGAAGACCGTTTTCTTGAAGAGTACAACCGCTTGTGGAAATGCTGCGGCGACAAGACGGCATTGATCGTCGGCGGGCGTGCACTCACTGAATCAATACGTGCCCGTATGGAATACACGGCATACGGCGAAAACTTGCAGCGTCTTACTTCGCTGTCGAAAGCCATTTTACCTCCTTCAAAGGATTAGAGATGAGTTCACTCAATCGACGTACGTTCTTGGCCGCCAGTGCTGCCGGATTGGCAACGCAAAATGCACTCGCCGCATCATGGAACCAATGGCGCGGACCATCTCGAAATGGCATGGTCGACGGTAACTTTGAATGGCCCGACAAAATCTCGGGTCGGCTGAAGGAAGTCTGGCGACGACCTTTGCAACCCAGCTACTCCGGACCGATTGTCTCGGAAGGCCAAATCTATCTGACCGAAACCGTCGACAAGCGTGACGAAGTGGTAACTGCTGTTGGCTTGCAAGATGGGAAGAAGCAATGGTCCCAGTCTTGGCCCGGCGCGATGAGTGTTCCTTTCTTTGCCAGGGCGAACGGAAGTTGGATTCGATCGACGCCTGCCGTGTCCGATGGACGACTGTTGGTCGGTGGCATTCGAGACGTGATGGTCTGCTTGGACACTGCGACTGGCGCCAAAATCTGGGAAAATGACTTCGTCGCGACTCAGAAAAGTGACCTGCCGTCGTTTGGCTTTGTCTGCTCCCCTTTAATCGACGGTGATTATGCTTACGTGCAAGCTGGTGGGGGACTCTTGAAGCTTGAGCTGGCGACTGGCAACGTCGTGTGGCGTTCCTTGGCCGACGGCGGCGGTATGTACGGCAGTGCGTTTTCGTCACCGGTCATCGCAACAATTGGTGGAGTCGAGCAACTGCTAGTTCAGACGCGTAAGGAACTAGCAGGCGTTTCGCCGGAGGACGGACGCAAGCTCTGGTCGGTCGAAGTTCCTGCATTCCGTGGGATGAATATCCTGCCGCCAACTGTCTTCGGGGATACGGTCTTCACCAGCAGTTACGGTGGTGGCTCTTTCTGCTATTCGATCCAGCAATCGGGTGACTCCTGGACAGTAGAAAAACTGTGGAAGAATACCGTGCAAGGGTACATGTCCAGCCCCATGGTGTTTGGGGAGCACGTTTACCTTCACCTCAAGAATCGCCGCTTCACCTGCATGGATCTAAAGACGGGGCGGCAAAAATGGTCGAGTCGACCGTATGGAAAGTACTGGAGCAGCGCCGTTCAGGGCGATCGTATCCTCGCTCTGGATGAGCGTGGAAAGCTGCTGCTGATTCAGCCAACTCCGGATGAGTTTACCCTGTTGGATGAAAAAGACGTGGCCACGAATTCATGGGCACACTTGGCTGTGGTTGACGACATGGTGCTTGTTCGTGACCTCAATGAATTAATCGTCCTTCGCTGGGCCTAGCCGTGACCAGACATGCGGTAAGCAGGTAAGTCCGGAGGTGCATTCGCAAAATGCGTTTCATTGGGCAACAGGCGTTGCTCACGCAGTCTCTTACCGCTTCGTCTTCTTCCGAGTCAAAGCTTTCGCTTGGGAAACCCAGTCTTCACGCTCAATGCGTCCCCCAAGCGAAAGCTGTTCATCCAAAAACGTAATCGTCTTGGTCGTCCAGTTGCGAACCTGCTCGAAGCGATAGATGCCGGCGGAATGAAGCCGACGTTCTAGGACTGGTCCAACCCCTGAGATTTGTTTCAGGTCGTCGACGTCATTCGGTCGAGCCGCGTAAATCATCCCGAGGTTTTTATCCTTGACCATCCGGGGCTTGGCGGCCGTCGTGGCTGATCCGGAAGTGCTCCTGCCCCGCGTGGTGCTCTTGGTAGGACGTTCCGCTGTCCTGGCTGGCTGAGACTTTGCCGTTGACCTCCGTTTGCGATCACTAGAGTCTTCTGCCGCTTCCAAATTCATTTCGAGTTGGCGAGTCTTCGGCTTGGGAGAACGCCTTGATTTGGCTGATTTGGACCGCTTCGTATCAAGCATTTGTAGCTTCTCACGTAGGCCGGCAACCTCGACGGATAGCTCCGCGTTGGCCGTCGTTGCTTCTTGAAGACGCTCACGTGCTGTTTGTTTTTCTCGCTTCCGAACGAGCTTCAGCTCTTCGTACTCGTTGGAAATCGCATGCAATTCCGTCACGCTACGCTTGAACTCTTCGTTCTCGGCCTTTAGTCCATCTAGCGTCTCTTGGTGACCTGCCTCCAGTTTTGTCACTTCCTCTCCGAGAGAAGCTATCTTCTTTTTGAGTTCCGTGACGTTCTTCTCCGCATCGGTAGCAAGCTCCGTTGCTTTCTGTTTCTCTTGCTCCAGAGCCTGCAATGCTTCCGCCTGCTTTTCCTCGTTCGCGGTGAGCCGTTCTTGCAACGCGACGTGTGCTGAACTTACTTTGTCGAGCTCAGCCTGTAGGCGATCGGATGCGGAAGTTTGTGTCGATAGTTTCTCGCGTAGTTCCTTCTCTCGTTCCTGGAACTCGTCAATCGATTGAGCCTTCGACGTGGCGTTCTCCAGGGCGTCCTGCAATGAGTCCACTGTCTCTCGAAGCTCGAGGGCTTGCTTCGCCTTCGCGGCCACGTCCTCTGTCAGGGTTTCCACGGTCTCCGCGAGTTCCTGCTTTTCTGTGCGGACTTGAGCAAGGTTGTCCTCATATCCGACCAGCTTTTGCTTTAGCTCACTGATCGCGTCGCCGTTGCTGGCATCTTGCGACGCATATTCGGCCGCCGCTTCTTGCAATTGATTCTGAACTACCTCGAGCTCGTCCTTCAGCCGTGCGATCAGACCATTTTTCTCCGTCTCAATCGCTTGGAGTTGTTGGCTGGCTTGGCTTTGCCGCTCCTCGAAGTCTGCCTTCAACGCTGCGATCTCCGCTCGCAGCTGACCGGCCACTACTTCTTCGGCCATTCGGTTCGCGAGTGCCTCCGACTGCCGCAGTAAGTCTTGGTGCAACTGTTCTCTTTCGCCTTGTACAGTCGCCAATTCTGCTTGCTGCTTCTCTAGCTTGGCCTGAGTCGCCTCGGCCCGTCGCGTCTCGACGTTCAGCTCGCGTCGCAGTGCTGCGAGTTCGACCTCAGAATCCGTTTGACGGCCACTCATCTCCAGTTGCATCGCCGCCAACGTTTCTTGTTCGGTTTGCGTCTGTTCGTTTAGGGCGTCTTGCTTGTCGAGTTGTTCTTGCAGTGTCTTGTTGTCGACGTTGAGTTGCCTCACTTTTTCTTGTGAAGATTGCAGCTGTTGCTCGATGATCTGAAGTTGAGCCTGTTGCTGCTCAAGTAATCCCTTGTTTCGGATCGCTTCTTGATCCTGCTGCCCACGTGCTTCCTTGAGCTGAGCCAACTCCTGTTGTAGCGATTCAAGGTTTTCCTGCTGTCCACTCTGTGCCGCTAGTTCTTTCGCCTGTGCAAGTACATCCTGTTCAAGGGCTGCTTTCGTCGCTTGAAGTGCCTCCGCGGATTCAATGGCCGCCTGCAAACGCTGCTCGAGTCGCTCCTTAACCCCGTTTTGATCATCCAGTTCGCGGCGAATGTCACTGAGTTCCTGCTCCTTACGCGAACGTAGTTCTTCTAGCTCAAGACGCAATTTCTCGCTGGCTTGCTGGAGACCCTGGTGCGTGGCAACGTCTTTGGCTTGGCCCAAGTAATCCTTTTGAAGTTGTTCCTTTTCTTGTTCGAGCGACTCCTGTTTGGACTCCATTGCTCGGAGTTTCTGACGCAACAACTCAGCAGTTGCCAATTGCTCGTCCAAGTCTCTGCGAAGCTCAATTTCCTTGGTCTGCTGCTTCAGGTCGGATTCGTGGAGCTTGGCTTCAAGTTCGGTGATTGTGTTTTGATGTTCCTGACGAACAGCCAACGCCTCTGCTTGATGTCGCACATCCTGCTGCAGTTGCGAGTTGTCCGTTGCGAGGGATTCAGCGTTTTGCTGGAGGCTACTCAGTTTTTGACGGAACAACTCGGCCCGGGCTTTTTGCTCTTCGATTTCCCTTCTCGATTCGATCGTGAGTGTTTGCTTTTCCTGCTCTAGTTGGCGGATCTCGTTCTCGAGCGTTGGGATTCTCTGTGCGGTTTCAGAGTTCTCCCAATCTTTTCGCTCTTGGAGCAACGTGTCCTGCAGTTGCTGCTTCTCTTGATCCAGCGTCTGTATCGCGTGGTTGGCGGCCTGTAGTTCGTTGCCCAACGAATTGCAGCGGTTTTGGAACTCTGA
>CAYQMZ010000129.1:0-8583 GCA_964418725.1 uncultured Pirellulaceae bacterium | reverse complement strand
GTTCAGGGCATCGAGCTGTTCTTGCAATGCTACATTCGTTTCTTGCAGCTTTCGATTGGACTCCTGCAATGCCTCGGACGCCTGTCGTTCAGCATCGCCCGCTTGAGCCGACTGTTGGAGTTCTGCGAATTGCTGCTGCGCCTGTTGATTTCGCGATGTTAGCGTCGCGACGTCCTCGGCTTTCTTGAGTAGCTCCTGTTGCAGAGCTTCGATTCGATTGCGGTTCTGATCGCGATCTTGTTGTAACGATGACAACTCCGCCGAATGTGCGTCTTGCAACTTGGAGATCTCGAGCTTCAGCGACTGAATGGTCGCTTCGTTCTCCGCTTGGCGTTGCGTCGCTTGCTGCTCGTTGGCTTCGGCCCGCTCGCGAAGAGTTGTCTGAAGTTGCTGAGACTGTGCCTGCAGTGCCTTGGTCTGATTCTGGCTTTCTTGAAGCTGCTGTTGCAGATGTTCTGCCGCCGCGCGTCCGCTTTCCGACTGCTGACCAGCCTTGTGAAGTTGTGCCGTAATCTTCTGAAGTTCTGCGGCGTGCGTCTCTCTAGTCGCTTGCAATTCCTGCTGCAGTGCTTGGATCGTCTCTTGTTGCGATTGATCCAGAGTGGTCAATGCGATTTTTGCCGTCTCGATTTCTTTCTGATATTCGAGCGACTTGGCCTCGAGCTGTTGTTGCAACTCGACGTTTGAGGTCTTGAGCGACTGCTGTTGAGAGGTTGCTGCTTCGAGCTCTTGCTGGTGAGAACGTGTGGCTTCGTCTAGCTGCTGTTGTCTGGACGTTAGTTCTCGGTTGGCGGTTTCCAACTGCTCTTGCAGCGTTTCGTTAGTTGCGTGGAGAACGCGTTGCTGCTCGGCCGCTTGAGCAGCGGACTTTGTAATGGCTTCCTGATGAGCTGCATTGGTTGATGCGAGCTCATGGCGAGAAGTGACCAGCTCCAGGCGAAGTTGCTCTACTTCATTGCGAAGCGTTTCGGCAGCGGAGCGTTGTTGCGTCAGTTGCTGGGCGGCACCTCCAAGTTCTGTGGCTCGAGATTCTTGGAGTAGCTCGATTTGCCGCTGCATGTCCTCCAGCGCCGATTGATGTTCGCGTTGGAGTTGGGAAGTCTTGCTTTCGGCTTCGTGCCGAATCGAATCCGCGGACTTGGTTAGCGTGGCGATCTGATCGTTCGCCGCTTCAAGTTGCTGGCTTAACTTGTCCGCATCGGCGAGGCGATTGCTTAGCTCTCGCTTTGCGTTATCGAGGTGTGATTGTGTTTTTTTTTAAGCTCGTCAAGTTCCGTCTGCAACGCGATGATTTTTTCGTTCCTGGCCTCGACGTCGGACAGGGCACCCTGCAGTTTGGCATCGGCCGAGTCTTCCGCATTTTGTCTGGCGGTTAGCTCTTCCTGGAGTTTCTTGTGCTCTAAGTAGAGTGATTTGGCTTGAGACTGAATCGTTTCAGCCTGTTTTTGCACGGTCGCCAGTTGTTTCCGTGTGGAGTCGAGCTCCTGTTGGGCCGCTTTCAATTGCTCATTGGTTTGGGCCAGTTCTTCAGCCGAGCTGTCGTCGGCCGGCGATGTTTCTTCGAGCTGTTGCTTGACGGCGGTCAGCTCCGACTGAGTGGCGTCCTGCGACTGCTGAAGCTGCATGAGCCGTGCGTCACGCTGCGACAAGTTTTGGTTTAGTTGGCGGATCGTTTCATTGGCCAGCGATAATTCCGACTTGGCTTGGTGCTCGCTTTTTTCCAAATCCGCGATGCGATCGGATTGATCTGTAGCGGTGGATGCCTGATTCGCGTTTTCTTCTTGTGAATCGATTCTGCGTTGCAGTTCTGCAATCTGCTCGGCCAACGCGTCACGTTCCCTCGCGATAGAAGCCTCGGCCGCTTCACGCTGCCCCAAGGCACTGCGCAGTTCTTCGACGGTTTGAGCGTGTTTTTGTTCTAGTTCACGCGTTGCATCGCTAGACGCGTTTTGAGCAACATCGATCGATTGTTTTGCTTCGCTAAGTTCCGATTGAAGGCCTTCACGCTCCGCCTTAATGCTCTCTAGTTGTTGGAGCAGTGCGTCACGCTCGCGTTGAATCTGTTCACGCGCATTGGTCGCGTCTGTGGCCTGCGTTTGCAGCTGGCTAAGCTGGTTGTCGTTTTGACTGACGATCGACAGCGCCTGATCACGTGCTGCCGTCAAATGCATGAGCTCTTGCTGACTCGCGTCCAGTTGAAGTCGCAACTGGCTGATTTCTTCTTCTAAGCCTGATGAACGCTGCTGCAACGCGACCAGTTCGGCAGCGACTTCAGTAGACTCGACTGAGTCGCTGCTGGCGGTAGGAACCTGTGCGGCGGGAGTGGTGTTGATCTGTTGTAGGTTGGCGACAGGAGTCACCGCTGCAGGTGCGGTGCGACGAGGTGGGATTGTGCTGCCCTGCGTTTCAACGGGGCTTGCGGGGGCAACGACCGGCTTTGCTGCGGAGGCGGTTCGGCTGCGGCGCGGTGGAATCGGTCGTGAAAGAAGTTTCGCGATACGTTCGTCTTTCGCAGCCTCTTGCGGGGCAGCAGCCGCGTCGTCGCCAGGCATTTTTGTGTCATCGGCGACAGAAGCAGACTGCGTGTCTTCGTCGCTTGGTGGTAGTTCAAAGTTTGGGCGAGTCGAATCGTTGGCTGCGTTCAGTTGAGCTTCTTGCTCCGCAACGTAGTCTTCAATGGCTTCCGCGTGATCGGAGGATGTCGGAGTAGGCTGGCTTTCCTCGACTTTCGCATCTGCTTCAACAGCGATTTCTGATTCAACATCGTTTGCGGCAGCTAATTCAGCGTCTGACGCTGTTTCGGTTTCGCCATCGGTATGCGGAACGGAACTCTGTTGCTCGTCTTCAGTCATTTCGCCGCTATTCTCTTCCACCAGAATTTCTGGTTGTTCTTCTTGCGCGGAGTCTTGGCTGCTCTCTGCGACTACTTCGTGTACTTCCGGGGTTTCCTCGGCTACGGGCGTTTCTGCTGGTTCCGCCACGTGTTGATCGCTTGCCATTTCGGCGACCGTTTCTGTTCCCGCGGTTGCATCGGCCGAGCCTTGGCTCTGGGCCATGTCGCTGGACTGTGCCTGTCCTCGTTGCCACCAGATTGCGAACCCAATGATGAACAGGATAGCTACCGAAACAAGGATTCCTTCGACCATCAGACCTTTACCCAAAAGCTATTTAGGATCGTACGCGATTCTCGAGCATCAAATTCAAAGGCCTCAACCCAACGAGAGGTGCAATGCACGCTATTCATTGAGGCTAGTACTTTTCTACGATGGCTCGGTTCCTCACGGCAGGACCCCCGAAGTATGCAAATCTCAGACCAGTCTGTCGGTCTTCCCCGTTCAATTGATGTGCACCAATCTTCGCCATTTCTGTTAAGCCAGCAGATTGTGTAATTCTTTGCGAGCATCTAGCTGGGTTAAAGACGAAACGAGATTTAATCCGGCACCGGTTGACCAAATTTGCATGTCCTCAGTCTAACAAGATCCGCAAAAAGTTTTAGGATTGAGCGTCGTTGACGTTGCGTTTATTCACCGTGCCTTGATGCGAACAATCCCCTCCGTGAATGCCCCTGAAGCCAATTTGAACTCCCCCCATCAGCTGGCTTTTCGCCCGCACCCGCTGTTTCTTGGCGGGCATTTGCAGACCCTGGCGGGATTCTACTGGCCCAGCCGTATGCCGAAGTACTCCGCGAATTGCGTTTTGGTAGATGTGTCGGGTGGAGACCAAATCGCCCTTCATGACGACTGTCCCGACGGATGGCAGAAGGATGAACAGACGGTGCTGCTGATCCATGGGCGCGCGGGATGCCACGGCAGCGGTTACATGATGCGACTTGCCGAACGGCTGGTCTGTGCAGGAGTTCGCGTTTTTCGAATGGATATGCGCGGAACGGGGGCGGCCACGGGAAAGGCGAAGCTTCCTGGTCACGCCGGAAGGACGGAAGATGCCGCGGAAGCGATTCGACGCATTGCAGAGCTGTGTCCTGAATCTCCGCTGACTGTCGTGGGGTTTTCCATGGGAGGCAACATCGCACTTGGAACCTTGGCAAATGCGTCTGGATCGCCGATTGGGAATCTTGCCAGGGGCATCGCCGTCAGTCCGCCCGTCGATCTATCCCGTTGTTGCCACGAGCTACGTCAGGGGTTGCGCAACTTCTATGACAAGTACTTGGTGCGACACTTGATTCAGCGTTGGCAAGACACGGGAGGAACACTCCCGCATAGTCGGCCACGCAGCATTTACGAATTCGATGACAGGGTAACCGCTCCGCTTTCGGGGTACCGCGACGCTGAAGACTACTACGCAAATGCCAGTAGTGGTCCGAGGCTTACGGACATCAACTTGCCGACTCGCATCATCGCAGCCAAAGATGATCCCGTTGTCGCCTACGGTGCGATTCGGGACGCAAAGAGATCCGATGCCGTCGAACTGTATGTTTCCAACAGCGGCGGTCACCTTGGTTTTTTCGGCGGTGAAGCCAAACGTGATGCTTCAACATCGAACCCGCGTGAGGCGGAAGATCGCTATCGGTGGATGGACTGGAGAATCGCGTCTTGGATCTTAGACTGGTAACCGAATGGTTACTGCTGCTCCGAGCGACGCGGCATTGAGTCTGCCACCGACTTGTACGGTAGATGACCGTAATACTTGGGCGACGAATCAATTCGCACGTGCAGCCAAGCAACGCCTCCGCCGGCCGTACTCAGCCACAACGGCGTCGACGTGACGCGGCTAGAGACTTCGTCCGCGACGGTTGCCCAAAGAGCGGAGGCTTGAGCAGCGGGTGCGTGTCGAACGAAGGCAGCCAGGTGCCCGTATGCGTCGTGCGAACAGCGAGGCGAGGGCACAATGAGCTTGGCGTCGCCACCCAAATTACAGAACGTCTTGACACCCGCACCATCAACCGTGAAATGCGTGGCGAACGTGTGGCTGTCGGTCCTTCGCGATTGAAATTGCGGTGTGTTGAGCAACACAAATTCGAACGGCAAGTGTTGAGTCGCGTCCGTGAGCGCTGGCGTCTCCCAGCGAAAGGCTTTGTACTCAGACGAGGCCAGAAGCTGATTGAAGTAGCTTCGAAACGCTGGATTGTCACCCCATAACGCAAGTACCTGAGCAAACGTTAATGGAGTGTCGTGCTGGCTCAGCCGATACCGGGTTTGCTGGCCACCGTCCAGAATCTCCTGCGTTGATGCGTACATGTTTGCTGGACGGGATGAGGTCGAACGAAACGCAGTCGTTTAACGCCATGTTTGGCGACCGCGAGCTATCCCTGTATTGGAGTCGATTTCGATAGGAGATTGCAACGAAATCGGTTTTCGTCGCACGGCAGTAGCCAATTCTTGATGGACTGATCCGGTCTTCTTCGTACTAATGCCAAGCACGTGCGACTGGCTGATGTCTGCCTGAGCAACGAGGTTGCCGGAGTCTTCTAGTTGTTGGCCGGTCTGGGTATCAAAGCACGTGATGGCGATCTTCGCTGTGCCGAATTGCGAGTTGTTTTCCCAAACACGCATCTCCGGAAGCTCAAACGGAATACCAGGAACAGCAAACCCGGGTACACCGATGTACTTGTCGATGCTGTCGGTCCCAATGCCCCCCGATCGAATTTCCATCACAACGTCGGCGTGGTCGACCGAGTCCACTAGGCGTCCGCCTGCATTGAGAACGCGATTTCGCAGGGAACCAATGATGTAGGGGCTATCTGTGCTATCCAGATACTTTTCTTGGATGAAAACGTTTCGCTCGCGCACACTACTCAACTCGTTGGCCTCGATCGCCTGGTCGATAGCATTCGAAATCAACAACTGTTCCGAACCAGTGCGGTCGGTGTTCGATACTCTGGTGGTGGCGCACCCCACCGACGTGATTGCTGTCAATGCACATAGAACGAGCGCAACGGTCCAGCTCTCATCACTAAGACTTTGCACGTTTGCTCCGGCCATCTTTTGCGTGGGGTGTACGTCATGTCGATGAAAACTGGTCATTTCACAGGCCTCGCCAAATTACTGAAGTTCTGCCCCCGCACGTGTCTTAGATTCGGGCCTTTCTATGCTGATCTTTTGTAAAACGGTGTGCTGCAGCCAAACGATTTGCAATCAGATAAAACGAGTGCTGTCATGCATTACACGTAGGTACTCCTGAGGCAGCGTCGAGCATTGCCATTGGGTTGCGGGATTAGGCACATCTGTTAGAAAGGTAGTACATGTAGGGGGTTGGTTTGTCGGGGAGAGACAGCGGTGGCGTCGTTGACAAGTGAGCATCAAGTGACGGACGTTATTCAAGCGCTTCGCGACAACCTTCAGCGTGTGGTGCAGGGAAAAGCGGACGTGATTGATCGGCTGATCATCATCACCTTGGCCGGTGGGTCGGTTTTGTTGGAGGACGTACCCGGCGTTGGCAAGACGACCCTAGCGCGAGCGTTGGCGCAATCGATCTCTCTGGACTTTCAACGCATTCAGTGCACGCCGGATTTGTTGCCGTCGGATATTTTTGGCTTTTCGATCTTCAATCAGCAGGAAGGCACTTTCCAGTTTCGTCCTGGTCCGATCTTCTGCAACGTATTGTTGGTCGACGAAATCAATCGGGCGTCGCCCAGAACTCAATCCGCCTTGCTTGAAGCGATGGCCGAGGGGCAAGTTACGATTGAGGGAACCAAGCACAAACTGGAGCCCCCATTCCTGGTCATTGCTACACAAAACCCACTTGGCTTTCACGGCACCAACCCGTTGCCGGAAGCTCAGTTAGATCGCTTTGCTGCTCGGCTCTCGATGGACTACCCGGACCACGAGAGCGAAGTTTCTATGCTGTTTGCACAAGCTGAGCAGCACCCACTGGATCGGCTCAGTTCAGTGATTCCAAAAGAGACTTTCCTGGCGTGTCAGCAAGCCGTGACAAAGGTGAACGTCAGCAAACCTGCAGCCGACTACATTGTGCAGATTGCTCAGCAGACGAGATTCGATGAGCGACTGCAAATGGGGTGCAGTCCACGAGGTTCGCTAGTTCTGTTTCGGACGGCTCAGGCATGCGCCATGTTGCGTGGGCGTAAGCATGTCCTGCCAGATGATATTCAACAGGTTGCAGGATTCGTGTTGCCGCATCGATTGGTTGCCCATCGTGCGTCGGCGGACACACGGAATGCAAATGCTCAGATTGTCGACGACATTCTTGGCCAGTTGAGGGTGCCGGTTTGACGGACAAGCACTGGCTGAAACGGCTGAATCCAGTGCGGCACTGGTACCACACATTGACGCGCCCGGGACGCATCTTTGTTTGCGCGATGGTGTTCTGCAGTTCTGCACTAATCGCGGAAAGCCCGGTAACGCAGTTGTTCCTGGTGTTGCTGTCGGTTTTCGTCGTCAGCCTGATCGTCGGTCTCGTCCTGCGACCGCGAATGACATTTTCAATTCGCCCACCCGCGTATGCTCAATGTGGGCAAAGGGTGGAGCTTCCTGTATGGCTGCGAAATGATTCGCGACACCGTGCTTACGACGTCGCGATCGAAATGCTGCGATTTCGAGGTGGTTGGCGAAATCGTCCGCAACGGTATCCAATTCGGAATCTAGCCGCCGGCGAGTCGACGCTCGGTAGTGTTGTCTTAGAACCAACGCGTCGCGGTTTGTTGTCCTGGCCGTCCGTTGAAGTCGTGTCGAACTTCCCTTTTAACCTCTTTCGATTTTGGAAAGTTGAGCGAGCGACCGGTGGGCTCATTGTTTGGCCACGCTTTACGCGGCTGGAGGAGTTTCGACTTCCCTCGCGGTTAAGGACGAAGGGGTTGTCGAGTGACGCGGACCAAATAGCAGCAGGTGCGCTACTGGAATATGCGGGCAGTCGTGAGTATCAACCTGGAGTGCCGGTGCGCCGTTGGGACTATGCAGCGTGGGCCAGGTTATCGAAACCAGTTGTCCGCGAGTTTTCTAGCCACAACAGGCCTGCATGTGGAATCATCGTGGACATGTGTACGACGATGGCGCACCCACCCAAAAAATGTCGTGAAGCATGCCTGTCGATCGCGGCTTCGATTGTCGACGCACTGTCGACCCGGCAGTTCCTGATCAAATGGGTGACCGTCGGTGGCGACGTCGTTCGGCTTGGTGGCGAACGGGACGATCGTCAACGTATGGCGGCGATGGAGGTCTTGGCGCTCGCGGAGGAACGGAAAGAAGACCAGCTAAAGCGAATCAAACAATCGATCGAAGCACGGTCGGAACAGACCGACCTGATCTACTTCATCACTGCGAATTGGGACGAAGCTCGTCAGCATTTTTCGGACGATATCGCCGGTTCCGCAGGCACCGTCGAAACGATCGTGGTAGCACAATCTGACTCCGCGACAGCAGTTCGTGACGGAGTGCACTTTACGACGCCGGCCAATGTGCATGCTGGTCGCCTCGGCTTTCTATCAGGCAACTAGTGTCCTGAGTCATTAATTCGTTTGATTCGTAGGTCCGGTTCCTACCTTGTCATTACCCACAAGTACGTCGATTGATGGCTTCCTCACTTCACCCTCCCACGAGCTAACTCCTCCATGTTTGTGGCATTTTCGTGGGAGGGTCGGCACCGAGCTTTAGCGAGTGTGTCGGGGAGGGC
>CAYQMZ010000128.1:10779-12934 GCA_964418725.1 uncultured Pirellulaceae bacterium | reverse complement strand
CCAACACACTTTGTTCTGGATGGGTGCTGTCGTCGTGATCGGCTGGTTCATCGCATTCCGATACAACCTGCCAAAGACACGATTCTGGTTGGTCTTTGGATTGATTGGAACCTTCGTTGGTATCCCTGTGATCCTTGAATTGACAACAGGCCACATTGCACCCTTCGCATGGCTGGGCCGTCAACTCGGATCGTTAGCACCCGAGGTAAACACAGGTGGCTGGTTGGTCGGATCCATCGTGTTCGGAATCGCTTGGATATGTAGTTTGGTTTGGAGTCGAACGCACCTACAAGTTCGTCTCGACGAGAGCGGCCTGACTATTAAGCGACTTGGAGGACGCGGCGAGCGATTCGACCTAATCGGTTTGAAGACGGAAGACGAACCGATTGACTACCTAGAGAGTTTCATCGCAGGCATCGGCACACTATCGCTGAAGACCCGCATGAACAAACCGATCTTCACGATGAAACGTGTTGTTGGACTCTACCGCTCTCCCCTCACGCCATGGCGGAAGGGAAAGCTGGCTAGGATCGAAGAAATGCTTAGCTTCCAAGGCAAAGTCCTTTCGATCGATCCGGGTGAACGAACGGAACTGGCCGAAGCGGCGGATGACATGGACGATGAAACGTTTCTGGAAGACGAACGTGACATCGACGCCGTTGTGGTCGGCGAGGCTTCGAGTGTCGAATCCGTCGACTCGCCAGACATCGACTAACGGCAACTCGCTACACAGTTTGTGGTGAGCCAAGTTTCACCCATTGATGCACCCCACCGTGCCCCGGACGCCGAGCTTCAACGCTTTGGTATCCGGGGCCTCCTTTTAACAATGAAAGAACTCTATAAGAAAAACGATGCCCGGCACCTTCATTTGGAAAACCTTCAGCCTTGATCGATTGCGATCGAACCTGAACCGCTTTATCCCAAAGTCTGCCGAGCCTGATCTAAGTGAAAAACGACGCCTAGGTCGCGAGCACTTTATTCCTGTTCGTCCGTGCGAGTTAGTCGAGGAGTTACTCCGCCGCAGCGAACTCACGAAGTCGGACCAAGAATCGTTTCGCTCTCTCTTCCAACGAATTGAAAGCGTATTTCACCACGAGTACCGCGATCGCCTGCGGCGGCTGCAGGACACATACTCATTCGTGAATCCTGACATCGATACGGAGCCACTAACGCCCGTACGCACATCGGCGATCGAACGCGAGGTCGCAACCGACGTGCTATTCCAACAATTCGTCGACCTCCTAGAGCGAGCAAACTTTCGTCAACTTTCCATCAACGAATTGAAAGGAGCCATCGGAAACGCGAGTGCTCTTGGCGTACGATTGGATGTCGACCTAACGCAATTCGATCAACTGGCCGTATTTGCCCGAGGCGAAATCGAGGTCAGTTTGCCGCGACGTGAATGGAGACGTTGGTCCTTCCGCGAAGTGCAGCACGACATTCCGATGTACCAGCGATTGGTCGTCATCTTTCGCCTTCGACCAACGGACGGTGATTCCGAACCCGTGAAGGCTGCCTACATTCGGCTGTTCAAGAACGTGCCGCAGCAGGACATCGACATGGCACTGCCTGGTGGCAAAGTTCGAATGAGTGTTTTCGACCAAGGGAAAATCTTGGTGCCGACGATCTCTGGTGTTGGCCTAGCAGTTTTCAAACTTGGCTTTCTCCTGTTCGCTGGCATCTACGGTCTACTGAAGATCATTGGACTGATCGGTGGCGCGATTGGCTCCGGTTGGAAGTCGGTGAACGGCTACTGGAAGACCAAGAATAAGTACGAGTTGAGTTTGACGAGAAATCTGTACTACCAGAATCTCGACAACAACGCTGGTGTCCTGCTAAGGCTGACTGTCGAAGCGGAACGACAAGAGTTGCGAGAAACCCTGTTGTCCTACTTCGTCCTACTCACGCTCGGGCGACCCTGTTCAACTGATGAGCTTCGGTTCCTGGCCGAACAGCGACTAGCCGATTGTGGGCTGACCGTGGACTTCGAAGTTTCCGACGCGATTGCGAAACTGCAGCGACTTGAGCTGTGCGTTACCGATAATGGTAACGAATGGTTGGCTGTTCCCCTGCATTCAGCGATGAAGAACATCATCGAACGCAATCTTCATGACGCGTTGCAGGTCAGCGTCAGGCGTTAATCGATCGGACGCCA
>CAYQMZ010000128.1:0-10679 GCA_964418725.1 uncultured Pirellulaceae bacterium | reverse complement strand
CAGTGCGAGCAGGATGCACTCCGCGACTAATCGAATCGCACTTTCGCTTCCTTCTGTTCGAGACCCTCCCTTCACAATCAACTCACCAAAATCTTCGAGATGGCGTGGCCGTTTCTTGGTCGTACTCGGCTATGCGTGTAGACATCAACCCGACCTCCATCAACTCGCATAGCAATGAACACAACAAACACGAGCCACGGCCCAATCGACCTTTTGGCAAAACACTGGTTGTCGATCCTGTTAACGGCCCTAGGCCTGTTTGCAATCACAATCGGCACCGTCAATCAGCAACGTGTCGCCGCATCCAAGAACTGGCCGTCAGTTTCTGGCACGGTCACGAAAGCATCGATTGTTACCACCAAGCGACGGCGACGTGCTCGCTCGAATCGGATTCGCACCAAACAACTTCCTGAAATCCAATTCAGCTATCAAGTTGCCGACGTCGAAATCAGCAATCGACAACGGTACTTCGCAGAATCCTCGCCTGCTCGGGTCATCCGCAAGTACCCTGTCGGATCAACCGTTTCCGTGACGTACGATCCAAGTAATCAAAGCGACAGCTTTATTGAGCCGCCAACTCCAAGCAATGTTCCCACGGGAATGGGTGCCCTTTTATTAACTGTTGCCGGGGCGATGACACTCGTCCCGAAGTTCGTCAGAAAAGCCAAGCAAGAACCGCCACGCAAGCGGCCCAACACGATTGGCGAAATTAGCTCAGTGATCGGCCAAGATGTTCGCGAGCTGAAGATCAGCGGCTGGACCGATCAGCAGATCTCAGCGCTGATCACGAAAAAACTAGCCGAGTCACAACCTTAGACTGACTGGGAGTAGCATCGGCGCAGAGAAGCGCTGAGCGTTCGGGTTCCCAAATCCGTACGTTCGAACGTGCTAGGCATTCAGCTGTCGCAATTCGTCCGCAAGAATCTTGATACCTTCCTCGACCACTCCATCTGGCATCGAGAACGTCATGCGGATGCACTGCGTTTCATGTTCCCATGGCTCTTGCAGACCAAAGAAGAAATACTCGCCGGGCACGATCAGCACTCCACGAGCTTTCAGCCTATCGTACAACTGCCGACTGGAAATCGGCATCTTCAACCAAAGCCACAGGAACAAAGCACCTTCGCTGACATGCACCTTGTACAGCTCTTTCGGAACATGCTTCGCCAGAAGTTCCTGAGCTGCCAGAGACTTCTGTTGATAAAAGGGGCGGATTACTTGATCACTGACACGAGCGATTTCATCGTTGGCAAGCAGATCAGTTACAAGTACTTGCCCAATGTTTCCATTCGCCAACCCCGCCAAAGCATTGATCGAACTAATTGCGTTCGTCAGTTGAGGTGGCCCGATCACGATTCCCGTTCGTGTACCGGGAAGACCGAGCTTCGAGAGACTGTAGGTCAGCACCATGTTTTCGTCCCACATGGGCGTCGCATCAGAAAACACAATGCTGGGAAACGGAACGCCGTAAGCATTATCAACAATCAGCGGAATGCCATGAGCTTTCGCAAGCTGCTGCAGTTGCTGAATCTCACTGTCGAGTAACACGTTTCCCGTTGGGTTGGTTGGACGGGAGACACAGATGGCCGCGACATCGTCATCGAGCGGCAGACTGTCAAAGTCGATCCGATATTTGAACCGGCCGTCGCCCAGCTCTTCAATCTGCGGACGGACGGCAACGAACGTGTCGTCGCCCAACCCCTGATTCGCGTATCCGATGTACTCTGGAACCAGCGGCAACAAGATCTTGCGGCGGCGTCCACTGACGGACCCCGCCAGCAAGTTAATCAAGTAAAAAAATGCCGTCTGTCCGCCGTTGGTCACAACGATGTTCTCAGCCGCCAACTGCCATCCCAGATTGCGGTTGAAGAACTCGACCAGCGATTGAATGAAATCCGGATTCCCACGACACGGATCGTAGTTGACCAGCATACGATCGAATCGCTGCGGATCGCTGGACAGCAGCGTCCGCATTTTCGTGCGCCAGAGTTCGGCAACCTCTGGAATATTGGATGGATTGCCACCACCCAGCATTCTCATCTCGCTGCCGCCAGCCGCCAACGCGTGGCCAAGGTCATCCATTAACTGCTCAATGCCGCTACCAGCACTGATGCGGTGACCTAAATCGGAGAGTTGAAACGGCGTTTCCACTTCAACTACTTGGAGAGAAAGTAATTCAACGCATTCTCCAGCTCACGCTGCGTCGACTGCGAATACTCGATGTCAAACCAAAGAATCTTTCCATCGCTGTCCAACAGATACGTACGCGGTGCGCCGGACGTCGCAAACTGCGAGAACAGCTCCTCATTCGCATCCACCAAGCTAACAATCATTTCATCGTACTTGCCCGTTAGCCGACGGGTATTCGTAGCGTCGCCTCCGACGTTCGCCGCGATGACTTTCACACGGTGCTTTGCATAAGAGCCCAAGATGTCGACCGGAATCCGTCGAAACTGTTCCATCCCCGCACGCGAGTTGTCGCGCCAGAAAATCAGCACCGTCAACTTGTCGCTGAGCAACTTTGGCAGTTGATGGTCGGAATCTTTGATGTCCGTCACATTGATTTCGCCGATACGATCGCCCACCCACTTTCGGCATGTCGCCTTGTGGCCAGCACTCATCAACACTTCAGGCTTCGCGAGCGCGGGTGATCCAGCAGCCGCAGCCTCGACCGACTTGAGTCGACGCTTTGCTGGTTCATCTGCACGTGCAACCTTCACAGCGTCTTGGGCTGCAGCGTCGCCAATGAAAGCAAATGAAAATAGAAAGCAGAGCCGAAAAGCCATTGCTCTGAACAAACCGGCTCGCTGCATTTCGGTCTTGGTGAGGTTGCGGCAAGAGACAGCATTCAGTGCCCCCCAAGCTGATTCGCAAAGTCCCAAGTTGCCCCACGTCCATTTGATGCAGTAGTGCATGTGTACTCCTAATGCTTACTTTGGGTAAGCGGCCCTGCAAACAAAGAATTGTGTCTAGCTGCCAGCCGCAGGTGGCTTCTTCGCCTTGATGCCTAGTTCGCGAAGCTGCTTCTCTTCAACGTCGCCCGGAGCACCAGTCATCAGGTCGGTCGCGCGTTGCGTTTTCGGGAAGGCAATTGCGTCACGGATGTTTTCTAGGCCGCCCAGCAGCATCACGACCCGGTCGATGCCGAGTGCAATTCCGCCGTGCGGGGGAGCACCGAACTGCAAAGCTTCCAACAAGAACCCAAAGCGTTCCTGTGCTGACTCCGGTGTCATGCCGAGCAAGCCAAATACCTTTTGCTGGATTTCATTGTCGTGGATTCGAATCGTTCCACCACCAGCTTCGTAGCCATTGATGACTAGGTCGTATGCAACCGCCCGCGATGCCTTGGGGTCCGAGTCAAGTAACTCAAGGTCCTGAGGTCGAGGAGCGGTGAAGGGATGGTGCATCGCAACCCAACGCTGCTCTTCATCATCGAACTCGAACATCGGAAACTCGACGACCCAAGAGAAGTTCATCGTGCCCGGCTTCACCAGTTCCATATCAGTGGCAATGCGACGTCGCAGCCCGTTTAGCGTGCGGCAAGTGGCATCCCAGTTGTCCGCACTGAAGACCAGGAAGTCACCAGGTTCGGCACCCATTCGATCCGCGATTTTCGCGAGCATCTCGTCGGAGAAGTTCTTTGCAATCGCGGATTCGAGTTTGCCTTCGGCGTTTACTTTGAACCATGCCATGCCCTTGGCGCCAAAGTCTTGTCGAACGTAATCCGTCAGCTTGTCGATGGCACGTCGAGAGTACTTTTCACCTCCGCCCTTAGCGTTGATGCATCGAACGAAACCACCACCTTCGGCAACCGATTGAAAGACTTTGAACTCACACTCTTTTGCCAAGTCCGTACAGTCAACGATTTCCAAACCATAGCGAAGATCGGGCGCGTCGTGACCAAAACGAGCCATCGCCTCGTCATAGGTCATACGTGGCAGTGGCAACTGAACCTCCAGGCCAAGAATCTCTTTGGCCAGGCGCGCCACCAACCCGTCGATCGTGTTCATGATGTCGTCGGCGTCAACGAACGCCATTTCAACATCCAACTGCGTGAACTCTGGCTGCCGATCAGCTCGCAAGTCTTCATCACGGAAACAGCGAGCAACTTGGACGTAGCGGTCATACCCCGCCATCATCAAAATCTGCTTATAGAGTTGTGGCGACTGAGGCAGAGCGAAAAACGAACCCTGATGCACTCGACTTGGCACCAGATAGTCGCGTGCACCCTCAGGAGTACTGCGTCCCAAGATTGGCGTCTCTACGTCGATGAAATCCAGATCGTCAAAGTAGTCCCGCATGATTTTGATGATGCGACTTCGCAGCACCATCGTTTCTTGCATCTTGTTGCGACGCAAATCCAGGTAGCGATGTTTCAATCGCAGGTCTTCACCTGGAAGGTCCGTTTGGTTCGGCAAGAACGGCGGCTGCTTACATTTGTTCAGCAGGGTGTGCTCGGTAACGCGGAGCTCGATTTCACCGGTCTCCAGTTTGTCGTTCTTCGTCTCGTCTGGCCGCTGGGCGACCACACCAGTAACTTGAACACAGTCTTCACAGCGAAGCTTACCACCATGCTCCATGACGGAGTCGCCAGCTTCCGGTGCATAGACCACCTGGACCAGACCATATCGGTCCCGGAGGTCGATAAAGACGGTTCCTCCATGATCTCGATAGCTATTCACCCATCCGCATAGCGTGACAGTTTCGCCAACGTGAGTAGACCGCAACTCACCACAAGTATGCGTACGTTTTTGTGTGCTAAGCGACATCTTTTTCCAAACAGACAAGAGAAGAGTGCAATCCGAGAACATCGGATTTGACGGCCGAGATCGTACCCGTCGAACGGTACCTGTCGTGGCCGCTCATAGTGCATGCACCGAGCCTCAAAACAAGCCCGACATTCTAAACAGATCGGCTCCCCGACGAAAGGTTCAAGGGAGCCCGCAAGACCAGAGAATTCCCCATAAACAACGCGAAATTAGATGCTCTGAGAGCATTCGCAGGTTGCCTGTTCTGCCAAGCGATTCACCATGGCCGCCAAATTAGCGACGCCGACGAAATAGCCTCCGCCGCGAGGCAGCGGGCCGACAACAACACGCGTTGGGTGAGGACACAGCCTTCGGGCTCGGGCATTGCGTTGATGAAACCTGTGAGGCTGCAACTTCAGACGCTGAATTGCCAGGGAACTCACGAATGAAAATGTTTCGATACCAAACCTCATACTTGTGGTCGGTCAACATAATTCGGCCAAAGTAGTTGTTGGCAAAACCCGGCACATCAGCAAACTTGCTCTCCGCCAGATGCTCCTCCCAATCTTGACTGCCAATCTTGGCCTCCGTGATCAACCGACCGTTCAACCAATGCTGCACATGGCTGTTCCTCACCAAGATACGTCCTCGATTCCACATGTCGGCCGGCTGCAAATGTGAGTGCTCAGCGGCATCGTAGATGTCATAGATCGAAGCCGTCTTATGCTTCTGCTTGAGCTTAGGCTGCCCAAAGTCATCAATCACTTGGTACTCCAAACCCAAAACGCGACCATCATAGTCCTTGACGCGATATTTGATTCCGTTGTTTGCCTCGGGTGCAACCTTCCATTCGAACAACAACTCAAAGTCACCATACTCGCGTTCGGTCAACAAGTTGCCACCTTTACCGTTAGTCCGGTCAAGGTGCAGCATTCCATCGACGACTTCCCACGCTGGTGTTCTTTCCGTATCAACAGCTTCGCCATTTTGATTCGTCCATCCATCAAACGACTGACCGTCAAACAGCGGACGCCACTCCTGAGCGTGGAGGGGCAAAGCAAGCAACAATACAAAGAACGCAAGCGTGAAGAATTTCATGTCGATCAATCGCAAATCAATCTGCGGCGACGCGCGAGCACTAAGCGAGCGTGCATGGCGGTCAGCCTGTTTCCCTGAATAAACCCCAAGGCAATCAAATGAGTCCGCGCCGTGGAATTCGGACGGCAACCAGTGTAGTTCCGGGCTAGGCAGCCGCCAAGATTCACAACTGGCTCAGCCTCACGTTCGCGGTTCCCCTCGGTCCGCGTTACGATGCCTTGTCACTCATGACTCATGCGTCACTGGATGCATCGCCAACCATCGATTTGCCGTTGGGATTCACGAACCTAGATGGTGCTACGATTACGCAAGATTGCTCACGGAGACTAAACATGAAACACGTTGCCACAATCTTGTTGCTCGCCTCACTTGCCACTTTCTGCCATGGGCAATCAGCAGACGACGCCAAAGTTCGTCAACAAAGCGAAGCTGGTGAGCGATTCGAACAACTTGCCGACCGCTACATCAACGAGTTTGCCAAGTTCTCACCAGTTGCGGCCACCGGACTGGGCGATCACCGCTTCGACGATCAACTGGACAATGTCGACGCAGACTCAAGAGAACAAAAACTGCAATGGACCCGGGGCATTCTTCGCGAACTGAACAGTATCCCTCGTGAGCAACTCAGCCGAGCCGACCAAGTAGATGCCGCACTGCTTGCCAAACGACTAGAGTTTCAAACCTGGAAGCAGTTGGAACTGCGAGAATGGAGTTGGAACCCACTGATCTACACCGGACTGTCGGGCACATCGATCTATAGCTTGATGGCTCGAGACTTTGCGCCGGTGGACATTCGACTGAAGAACGTCATCTCGCGTCTAACGCAAATCCCTCGGTTCCTTCAGCAGGTCCGAACCACACTGGACCCACAACGCGTCCCCGCGGTCCATGCAAAGACGGCCGCAAAACAGAATCGTGGCATGCTCAAGATCATCGAGAACATGATCGAACCACGCATCGACGAGCTAACGGAGACAGACCAAGTCCGACTACGCAATGCAATCGACCTGGCGACCGAAGCGATTGAAACGCATCAGAAATGGATTGAAGAAACACTTATTCCAGCAGCGCAATCCAGCTATCGATTGCCAGTCGAACTCTACGATCAGAAGTTAGCCTTCACGATGTATTCGCCGCTATCGCGATCTGAAATACGTGCGGCAGCAGAATCACGCATTGCCGCACTTCACCGCCAAATGTTCGAACTGGCAGCACCGATTTACAGGTCCGCGGGACATACAATCAAAACGCCCGTCAACGCTGAGCATTTTATGGAAGTAATTCGATTCGCGTTGGAGCGAGCGTATGAGCAACGTCCGGCGGCGGGTGAAGTCGTCGCGGTGGCGAAAGAGACGGCAAAGATCGCCACAGACTTCATTCGCGAGAGAGACCTGATCTCGTTGATGCCGGACCCACTCGAAATCACGCTGATGCCAGAGTTTCGTCGCGGCGTTTCTATGGCCTACTGCGATTCCCCTGGCCCGCTGGACACTGGGCAGAAAACGTTCTACGTGGTCTCACCCATCCCGGACGATTGGACGACGGAACAAACGAACTCGTTTCTGCGAGAATACAACACACGTTCCTTACACGTGCTGACGATTCACGAAGCACTTCCAGGGCACTATCTCCAACTAGCGCATTCGAATCGATATGAAGGTCGGCTTCGCCATCTGCTCAGCTCCGGGGCCTTCATCGAAGGCTGGGCTTGCTACACCGAGTGGATGATGTGTGAAGCCGGCTATCTCAACCATGATCCGCTCATGAAGCTGATCACACTGAAGTGGTATCTGCGTGACGCAATGAATGCGATTATCGATTCAGCCGTTCATATCGATGGCATCTCGCGAGACGAAGCCATGCGGCGAATGATGGATGAGGCGTTTCAGGAAGAACGTGAAGCGGCCGGCAAATGGACACGTGCTCAACTGACATCCGTTCAATTATCCACCTACTTCGTGGGCTATACCGAGCACGTTGCGATGCGAGATTCGGTGGAGAAGCAGCAAGGCTCAGACTTCAACCTGAAACAGTATCACGACGAGGCCCTCTCCTACGGCACGCCGCCAGTCCAGTTTGTTCGGGCGCTGATGCTAAACCAGCCGATTCCACAATAGCGACGACGCTGACCAGCAAGCAAACCACGCCAAATTTCGCTATGAAATGCGAGGTCGGCGACAACGTTAGTGCGCCAGTCAAATCCAGCGAAAATCTGCGGCTCACATTTTCGACGATTTTCCAGGTTTTTCGCGAACCGGACTTTGCAGGCGTCGTCTTCTATCCCACAAGGGCACAACTGACGCTCATCCGATAAGGGTGCGGCAACTGGGTAGCTTTCAGGCGTCGCGGCGTTGGACCTTGTTAACATCGTGCTCCATGGCGGCAGTGTCGATGGCGTGCTAGATGGCGAAAGCCTGCACGATGAAGTCCGCAAGACTTCGACCGGCGGATGCCGGATTTACAACAACTTATTTCTCTCCGGTGCGCTACGCGTAGGAGGCAGCAATGCTCAGTATCACACGAAATATCGTTAACGATCGCAATTCGAATCGTGTCGACAACGTGATTGAAATTCTGGGCGTGGAAGTGGCCGAACGGCTGCGACTCTGCCTGCACCAATTGCGCGGTCTGCTGCACCAACAGTGTTTTGACGTTTTGGCTTTAGAGCTTGGGAGTGACCCGAGCGGATGGGGGCGTGGTTTTAAACGCGATGCGTTGAAAACCGCGAAACCGGCCACGATGCCCTCAACGCCGACATGGCGTTATTGGCTCGCGGCCCACTCTTCCCGCCTGGGAAGTTCCTCCGCCAGCCACAGAGTCGTCAACTGCGCCGAATAGTTCCAGCTTCGGCGTGACAACTCTGACGGACGGTAGCAACGCGAATTCGAGCGACCTTGCTCGGTAGCGCTTGCACATCACTCGTTCACATCGGTGCCTTTGATTGGCGTCGATCAAAACACACCATTCATAACCCCATGCCATTTCGCACAACTGCGTGATCGGTAGGGATTCGAGAAATAAGATGACGCTCACAGCATTTAAAGAACAAACACAAACGACAACGCGGGCCGTTCATTCGAATCGTTCGGTTACGGCTGCGGGAACTTTTGGAAAAGCCCAACACGTCGACTCTCAATTCGCAATCGACGAACTGTTTTCCAATGCTCAGTCCGTTAAGGACATGACGGTCGCGAACTTGGTTCGCGCCGCACAACGCGGAGATCAATCGGCCGCGGGAGAATTGTTCGAGCGGTACCAAAACATGGTCCTCTCGGTTGCATACCGTCGGCTGGGCGATTACGTCGACGCTCAGGAGTTGGTTCAAGAGGTCTTTGTTCAAGCGTTACAGAAGCTTGGACAATTGAGAACGCCTGAGTGTTTCGGTAGCTGGTTGCGATCAATCACCGTCCGTATGGCCATCAATCGGATGGTTCGTGGTGATCGAGCCGTCAGCACCGAACCAGTCACGTTGGAGGCAACGCTGTCTACTTCCGAAACGCCAGACGATCGAGCGATCACCGTAGAACGAGCCCAAGCGGTTCGAGACGGCATCTCTCGACTGCGTGAAATGGACCGCGAGACTTTGATCGCCTTCTACGTGAATGGCCAATCGCTGATCCAAATGAGCGAAGCATTCAATGCTCCAATCGGTACGATCAAGCGGAGACTGCACGTCGCTCGACAGCGTCTTGCAAAGGAAATCGAGCACCTAGTCGTGAACTAAAACAGAACGGCCGAAGCAAATTGCTTCGGCCGTTAGTCGTTTGCGGGCTCATGTTGTTGGTCTGGTAAACCGAGCACTCGGACGTTCATCTTGAAGCTTACTCGCCCCGCATGCTCACAGTCTCTCAACTAAGGTTGAAAAACCATGAAGTGGATACGAAGAACCGATGAAGGCCTCTAAGTTTCGGGAACGCTGGGGCAGTGCCTCCTAGCGTGCGGAAACAAACTGCCGACCCGCGACCGACGTCGCAACTGCGCCAAGCTGTTACTCGGCTTAGCGTTCTTCAAGCGACCAGTCGGTAATTAGTCGTTCGGCGCCTGGCGTCATCTCTCGCAGTTTCGTGGCGATGACAGCTTTCTCCGACACGCTGGCTTTCTTCAATCGAGCCTTGAATTTGGAAAGTTTCTGACGTCGCTTTCGACGTTGCTTAATTTCCTTTTGGCGTTCACTACAACCCACAGTGATCTCCTGGCCACACGGCCTTCAAAACAGTCCAAACCAGCCAGCGGCCGATCATCAGAGATTAGTCCAGTGCATTCGAGCCTTGCTTTCTAGCATTCAGTTTTAAGAGCGTCCATAGGGCCCGAGTGCCGCGACGCACCAAATCGGCTCGAATTCCCATTTTCCGGGCGACATGCCCCCTACAGAGCGACAGATTATGGCGAACCGGCCGCATTCCGTTGGTACAATTGACTTGAACACTCACATCTCGAGGAACCCTCAAAACGTGTCAGAAAGAGAACGTAGCAGCAGCGTAGTAAGTGAATCCGCTGTGATCGTTGGCGTGATGTTGCCTGAAAACGCTGACTACTTCGACGACCTAGAAGAACTGGATGGACTGGCGACCGCCGCCGGGACGAATGTCGTCGGAAAACTGACGCAACGACGGGAAACACCAAACGCGGGTACCTACTTGGGCTCCGGCAAGGTGGAGGAACTGGCTCAGTTGGTCGAAGCGACCCAAGCTGACGTCGTGATCTTTGATAACGATCTCTCGCCAGGCCAAGTTCGCAGCCTGGAAAAAGCTACGTGTGTCAAAGTGCTTGATCGTACCGAGCTAATCCTCGACATCTTCGCATCTCACGCGCAGACATATGAAGCCCGGTTAG
>CAYQMZ010000127.1:0-12990 GCA_964418725.1 uncultured Pirellulaceae bacterium | reverse complement strand
GACCCCAACCGAGCCGGACAAGCGGTTTGTATGGCCGCGTCCGTCGGATTCGCGGCGCTTGTCAACGAAAACGCAAAGTGGAAGTTGGCCATGTTTGCCGGAATGGCACTTCTGATTCCGTGCTTGTTCCTGACTTACTCGCGAAGTTCGATTGTCTTTCTGACATTGCTGGTGGGAATGCAGTTCTTTATCAGTCCGATCTTCAAGCAGAAAGGAACGATTGTCGCTGTACTGGTTTTGGCGTCGCTGATGCCAGTCGGAGTTGCGGTGGTCTTGAGTCAACGAGGTTCGAACGTCGACTTGCGAGCGGCTGCCAACCTTGAGGCACAGCAGGAACGTATGGAAGGCTTGTTCCAGCTGATGCGAGGTGAATTCAACGAACAAAACACGGGCTATCGAACACGCGTTGGTGCCGTTGGACTGAAGTATTTCTTCGACAATCCGATCATTGGCGCCGGGTTCCGAAAGCTGGTTCGAATGCCGGAAATCGGACTGGGGTGCCACAATACGTTCATCCGTATTCTGGGCGAGGCCGGTTTGTTTGCGGGACTGGTGTTTATGGGAGCGGTGTTCTTGGTCGCACTTTGCGGCTGGTTCTCCAAACGGCCCGAGGTGAAATGTTTGGCCATCGGATACATGGCCATGTACGCCTGTGGCTGTATGGTCAGTCACTCGATTCTGACCAACCGCCTGACGAACGTCATGCTGGGCGTTTGCCTGGGTGGCTTGAGTGCGGCGATCACCTGGTACCGTGCCGAACAACGAAAGCTGCGACAGCAACGTCGGATGGCTTACCCGCAAGCGGTTCCACGAGCCGTCCCTACGGCTGGCGTGCCGAACGGTGCAATGGGCTATCCCGCGACACCGCAGGCCTAGCGCGCTTAAAACGAAATCTGGTCGGAAACCGTTGTTGTTGCTCGACTGTTCTAAGTCGAGTTCGCGCCGGCGAAGCAGTTTTCGTTCCGTTGCTGGGTGAGGCCTAGCTGCCATTTGCCTCCGCCTTTGGTGATCCCTTCAACAGTCGGCGTCCCATTCGATACGCAGCATGAAATGGAACGTAGCCAACCGCGTTCACTACGCGTTCGACCGCATCTCGCAGGGCAGGATTCTTACCAATGCTGCGCGTGATTGTTGGTAACAAAAGGCCGAACGGCGTTTGCCCTGATGCCGCCAACACGTCTTGCCCTTTGAATTTACCGGCATCGAATCCAGTCGCCTCGTAGTATTTGAACGGCTGGCCATAGGTAACCAGGTCCAGTCCAAACATAATCGCTGGCTCTTGCGGTTTCGGTTCGAGTTTCGCTTCAACAAGCTCTAGCAACTCATCGTCACTATTGGCGATGTACGTTCCGTCCAGTGAGCGATAGAAGTTCATCCCCGCGAGAATCGATGGCTTACCCCAGTAGGTTGCTTCGATTCCGACGGTCGATCCAAACGTTACCACCTTCTCTGAGCCATCGAGCAAACTGTAGCTGCAGACGGGACTCTCTGGCGGAATCACGTCCAGGTTTTCGCCCTTCAGTGAGTGCAGCAAACGCGTGTCCTTGTTGTCGACGCCTTTCAGGTGTGGATGCATTCGCACGTACAGAAAAACGTCGCTGTTTCGACTGCGAAGACTCTGGTACAGCGTTTGGATGGCTTCGGACTGCGAACTGAATCCCGGTGTCACCCATTCCTTGCCAATCGCTACGTACTCGTCATCGGACGATGAGTAGACAACCACGTTCCGTCGATTGGGATCCCACGATGCTGGGAGTCGTCCGGCCTGCTGCTCTTTCGTATGCGAGTGCCATTTGAACTCAACCCTTTTGCGACGATTGCGGTAGAGGTTGTGCCCTTGCTCGCGTTCTTCCTCGGTTGATTGTTCCCACAGATCTCGAATGCGTCGGTCCCTTGCCTCCAGGTCGTGCGGCAGAACATTATCAAAGACCATGAACTTGGCGTTGCTGCTGCCGCGTTCGTGAATCCGAGTGTCGACTCCCGCTTGCTGACAAGCTCGGAACGCACCGCGGCAGGTGGCAAAGCGGCCGTTGAACAAATAGACGCGATCGAATTCTTTGTGCACTCGCAGGAACTCTCGCACCGAACAAAATGTTCGATACGCTGCAATGCACATGCGGGCCAACATGTCCCGGCTTGCTTGTGACGCCAGATACGAATCGCGACAAATGTATACGGTTGAGGAAAGTGCTCCGTAGCCTAAGTCGAAGCCTTCAAAGAAGTAGTCTTTCACATCTTCCACGGAGTCAAACCGAGTTTGGATCGAACTCTCTTTCGCACGGTCGGCGGCTGTGTAGTAGGCATCCAACGCGTAGGTGGCTGGTGGCTTCGAGAGCAACAGCATCGCTCTGGCTCGCGTCGTGACGCACTCGCGACAACGCTTGGGTTCATCGCGTTTTTTGTGCATGCAAGCCGGCAGCTCGCCCATGCAACCCAGCACCGCCACATCATCGCCGTCGTCGATGTGTTGTTGCAGGATCTCCATCTCTGTACTGACATGATGTGGCATGTCAGAGAAAAGCGAAATCATCAACACCTTCATGCTGGTTCCTCCAACATTTCCTGGTAGATGATTTCGTTTGCGCCAATCGATTGCGTCACTGTGCGACCAATCACGGCCGTTCGTTCCGACCAAGAGAACCCGTCGCCCGGCGAAAGCATGTGAATGTCGTCTTCAGAGATTGTCTGGCCGGCCTGAAGAGCACGTCGGGTCGCGATCGAACGCTGAAGTTTTTTCTTCGCGGCCTCGATCCCTTCGGCCATGAAGATCCCTTTCTCGCCCAACGACATGTCTAGTAAGCGAATGTCGCGAGTCAAACGCATTACGCCATCGGGACCAAGGGATCCGGCATGATCGGAGCCCTTCATTCGTCGATCGATGGTGACATGTTTTTCAATAATCTCAGCTCCCATCGCAGCGGCCGCGACGGGAACTGAAATACCGATCGTGTGATCGCTGTATCCAACTCGGTACTGAGGATAGGTATCTTTTAGGTAGTCGATCGTGCGAAGGTTAACGTTCGTGGGATCTGTGGGATATTGAGAAACGCAATGCAGAATCGAAATTGCGTCGTGGTGTTTCGTGATGACTTCTAGGGCTTGGTCGAGTTCTGGTTTTCCAGCCATTCCCGTCGAGATGATGATCGGGATCTTTGTCTTCGCCATCGCGTCAAGTAGCGGAAGATTCGTCAGGTCACGGCTCGCGACTTTCAAATAGTCAGGCGTAAACAGGTCAAGCAACGAAAGGCAGCCGGGCGCGCAAAGCGTCTCGACAAAGTCCAGCCCGTATGTCTTTGCGTACTGGTAGACTTCAAAGTGTTGTTCGTCGGTGAGCTCAAGTGCCTCACGATGTTCGCCGTAAGTGGCACCGAACGAATGCACCGTATCGTATGGAGCGTCACGCTGCGAATCAGAGAGTTCTTGTGATAGATCTCGCTTTGTGAGCTTGACGGCATCAATCCGAGCCAGCTCGTATCCGAAACGTTTTTCTTCAGGCTGGCGAGTGATCAAGTCAATAATGAGCTTGGCGACATCCGGCGAGCCGTTGTGGTTCTGTCCGATTTCAGCGATCAGATAAGTGTGCTTCATGCTTTGCTGTTGGCGGCGATTTCGGCTGTCATTGATGCAATGAGCTGCGGGCACTGTTTGACCGTCGAAATCAGTTGAGCGGCCTGGAAGCCGTGCCCAAATTCGGAATGAAGTAGCTTGTAAAGCGTTTGGCTGTTTTCGAAGTCCGCCGCCGTATCAACAGTGAGCCGTAGGTCCGGAACTGACGAGACTTCATCTGGAACGCGAAGCCAATGGCACTGGTACTGATCACGATTGTCCAAGACATGAGAGGTTAGGTGCTCCCGGTGCCGCGTGGACGTTGCGGTCGCATGGATCTTCGAAAGTGTGTCGAATGCGATCATCTCCGCAAACAGTCCTACATGCGACAGGATCGTTGGCGTTCCGTCCGGCAGTTGAAACGATGCGTATTCACAATCGGCATCGATTTTCAGCAATTGTTCCACGAAGGCTGCCCGTAGAAACGGGTTGTCGGCGCAAATTCGAACGACCCGCGTCACGTTGCGGTCTCGTACCGCATTCCACACGCGATCCAGTACGTCGTCTTCGCTACCTCGAAAGCATGCGACGGCTGCGGTTTCGCACATGGCCTGAATCTTTGCGTCGCCATCGGCAGTCGACGTCGCCACCACGATGGAACTGGTTGGAAAGACCGACTTCAATTCCGCCAACATGATTTCCAAGATCGTCTGACCTTGAAAGAAAGTTCGCGTCATCTTGCCGGGTAGGCGAGTCGACCCCGTGCGACACTGCAATGCAATCACGAACGAGTGCGGGTAAGTGCTGCTGCCGGCAACTGGCGATCCCGTATTCATTTGGAAAGCACTCCGGCATCGAAGAGCGTCTGAGCAATGGGAATTAGGTGGCCAATGTAATGTCCTGTGGAGTCCGCGATCTCGAGCAGATCACGCTTCCCATCCGAATAAGCCCACAGGTCCATCATGCGTTTGACGGCCGCTCGAGTTTCCGTTCCGCGACTCAGTGAGGGGTATAGTCCGCGTGGACCTAGTTGCGGCTCGCAAAGCGTTTCACTTCGCGGCACAACATTGTGCTCAAGTGCCAAAACGACTTCCTTTAGCAAGTCCAGGCTCGATTGCAATCCGTCCGCGGAGATCAAATCCAGGTTGTCCAGCGACGTATGGTATTCCGGATAGTGGTGATAGATCGAACGGGCTAAGACACACATGGGCAGATCAACACCCGGCGCACAAAACTGTCGTTCATCACTGCCGCGATCCAAGAACGAATAGACGTCATGCGTGGTCGCTTGATTTCGCAGCACGTGTAAGGCAACACGATCAGCGAGCGTATCCGCGTTGGGGCTAGTTAGGCAGCTGTAGGTTCGGTCGTCACCGACACAAGTCAGGACAAACCCGGCCCTCACTTTCGATTGCAATTCGGCGAGGTGCTGGCTCAGGTAGTGAATAGCACCAATCGTTTCCGGGCCGAAGTAGAACCGATACGAGTAGCGGCGATCAGGCAGCGTTTGTGCAATCCAGCGTGCCAACGCAGTCTGCACGCACGGCCCGGACAACTCATTGTTTGCCATCGAAGGATGACAGATGTATGTCGAAAAAAAGATCGTCTCGTCGGTCTCACCAGGTAGATGCAGATCCGCGTAGTTCATTTCGCCGGGGCCGAGCGTGGAGTCAATGCGGACGTGATATTCGGCTTGCGGGTTTGATTCGAGCTTTGCGTATTGTTCGGCAGTAACGCAAAATCCCCAATGACGTTTGTAGTAGCTGGTGATGTACGGAATCGCGTTCGGCTGATCCGGCAGGTGGTACAGATGATCCTTTAGTTCATCGAACGTCAACTTTGTGTCGACCGGTTCGCTGTAGCCAACAACGTGCAGATTGTGCGATTGGAAATCAACGATGCGATTCCCCGCTGCATCAGCAATAAACGCATCGCGAATATTCCATTCATCGGGCACCACCCAGTCAAAAGCGGGAGAGCCCGAGGGCACCGAGTGCACGTTGAGATCCGGCAAGAGATCAGCCAGGTAGGCCAGAGTTTGGCGGTTGCCTTGTCCGGTCAGGCTTCGGCAGATTGGGAACAGGTCGCCAGCCCAACGAAACAGCGTGTCGCCGTCATCACGGTTGGTTTGCGCCGGATCTATAGATTCAATGGCTGACATTGGATTGGGCATCAGCGACTAAGCTTACTGGTGCCCCGAACGAATGTTATTTGTCACGACGTCCAGGGTCTCTTGCAGCCGCCCGCAGCGAATCAAAATCGTCTCGATGAATTCGCGAAAAGCACCATCACCACCGGCCTTGGTCGTCACAAAATCTACTTGCGACCGCACATAGCTAGGACTTTGGCTAGGACAAGCACTCGTGCCAACGGCCCGCAATAAGGCGATGTCGTTCAGGTCGTCGCCAATGTAGGCTGCGTCGTCGATCGAGACACTCAGCTTCTCGCACAATTCGTTGGCCACAGCCACTTTGTCACTGACGCCTTGGTGCAGGTGCTCGATGCGAAGCTTCTTGGCTCGATTCGCAACCATGGCGGTGTCTTCGCCCGTTAGGATCGCCAGTGGTATATCGAGAGCTCTCAAGAACAGCACACCCGCGCTGTCGGACGTATTGAACTTTTTTAGTTCGTTGCCCGTTTGGTCATAGAACATTCCGCCGTCGGTCCAGACGCCGTCAATGTCCGTCATGACCAGTTTCGGCAATTGCATGTCGCTCATTTCGGCTGGCCCACCGACTTGGCAATTTGCTTGTTGACGACAGTCGCGTCGATGTCGAAGACTCCTTTGTTGCGGCCGCCCACTTCGCCCAAAATCGAGAGTGGCCGCGTAGCGTTGTCGATCACATCATAGACGTGTGATCGGTTGTCGTTGTCGCCCAGCCAAAAATACAGCGGATAGATGCCCTGCCGAAACCGAGACGTATCAAACTCGATCGCGAATGCATACGTTGACCCGGCATGCAGAGACTCGTTGAGAACGACCTCGTCAATGGACGTGACTTCCTGCCGCGTCAGCCCTGACTGAATCGAGACTAAGACGCGAAGTTGCTCGACCGTTTCCGTCGCCTTCACCTCGAACTGAACGCGAGCTTTCTCTCCTTTGGAGATCGATGTCGTTTCGTCGCCATGCTGATTTTGCATCTCGATCTGTGAGAAGCGGACATGGCCGTTGCCGCGACGAACCTTTTCGTTGCCGATGAACGAGTTTTCGTCAAACTTCGTATTCGAATAAGCACCGAAGTACTCGGTGATGGCCTCCTGGACATCCCCAACCATTGCCAGTTGACCTTTTTCAACGACACAAGCCCGCGTGCACAGTTGCTCGACGGATTGCATGTTGTGACTCACAAACAACACGGTCTTTCCGCCGGATGCTACTTCGCTCATGCGTCCAATACACTTCTTTTGAAACGAAGCATCGCCGACGGCCAACACTTCATCGATCACCAGGATTTCGCACTCCAGATGAGCCGCGACTGCGAAGCCGAGTCGAACGATCATCCCCGTGCTGTAGCGTTTAACGGGTGTATCGATGTACTTGGCGCAGCCGGAGAATTCGACAATCTCGTCCAGTCGCTTTGCAATCTCTCGACGGGTCATGCCCAGGATTGCGCCGTTTAGGAAGATGTTTTCGCGCCCGGTCAGCTCGTGGTGAAATCCTGTTCCTACCTCCAACAAACTGGCGATGCGACCGCGTGCTCGAATGCGACCTGTTGTTGGAGCTGTTACGCGCGAGAGCAGTTTTAGCAGCGTCGACTTACCTGCTCCGTTGCGCCCGATGATACCAAAGACTTCGCCTGGGCTGATTTCCAAATTGATGTTCTGCAGTGCCCAGACGAACTCACCGCCAGCAACCTCTCGATCGTTGACCTGTCCAATGCGTGCGTACGGGTCTGGCCGACCGCGGAACTTGGCCCACATTCGTTCCAAGTCGCGCGAGATTGTGCCAGTGCCGACTTCTCCCAGTCGATACTGTTTCCCAATGTCGTCGAACTGAACAGTTACCGGCATCTAGACGGTATCCATGAACGTCTTTTCGACGCGATTGAAGATCACGCAAGCGATGACGAAGGAAACCGCCGCAAACGTTGCTGAGTAGGCTATTCCCGTCCACCCGAATGGATCTGGCGTTCCCAAGAAGGCGTGGCGTACGGCTTCGACCAAGGGAATCAAAGGATTCCATTCGAGTATCGGCTCAGCTGCAGGGTAGCGTGCCTTCAGGATATCCCAAGAGAAGATCACGGCACTGCCGTACATGAGCAACTGCACGCCAAACTGCAACAGGAATATTAGGTCGCGGTACTTTGTGGTCATGGACGAGAAGATCATGCCCATGCCAAGCCCCAACACGCCCATGATTGCCACGACCATCGGAAACATCCAAAGGGCTTTCCACGGAAATTCGAGTGGGGCGAAACCGTCAGGAACTCCACGCAGGTAGTACCAGGCAAAGAAACAAAGGAACAACGAAAATTGCACCGCAAACTTAATCAAGTTCGAAAACACGATTGAAATGGGGACGATCAACCGCGGGAAGTAGACTTTCCCAAACAGCTTCGCGTTGTCCTTAAACGTCATCGCTGTTTTGTTCAGACACTCTGCGAAGTAATTCCAGAAGGTAACACCGCAAAGATAAAACAAGATCTGCACGACACCGACGGGGGCCAGCTTGCCAATCTGTCCGAAGACCAATGTGAACACCAACGTCATGAAGATTGGCTGAATGAAGAACCAAAGTGGTCCCAGGATGGTTTGCTTGTAGAACGAGACAAAGTCGCGACGCACAAACATCCACAGCAGGTCACGATAACGCCAAATGTCGCCGATCGGAATGTGGAAGAGATCACTACGCGGAGTGATCTCAAGCGTCCAGTCGTCAGTTGCTTGTTCTACCGATGACACGACTTAAGATTCCATCCGACTGACAGAGGGCAGCGTTCTGTGCGACGACAAAACAGTCCGCTCGCTGAAACCGAGGAGCTTTTTGAGCCGGGAGACCGTGTAGTAGAGCGGGCCGATCAGGGAATCGAGTCCAACGCTGTCCATAAGTGCCGGCAAAAATCCTTTGCGACGACAGACGGAGGCATCGTGCAACTTGGCTCGTTTCAATTGCCGATATCCTCGATTCGTGTCGCCCAGGCCATACAGCCAAAAACTGTGCGTCCACAAACAATCAGCTGTTCGATCCTTACTTGTCTCGTAGTCGTCGCGTTGTTTGGTCATCTCTTCCATCTGGTCGATCACCTGCAGATAGCTGTCTAGCTTGTCCTCGTTGATCACACCGCTGATGGAGGCCTCGTGCATACGATAGTAAACCGGCTCTTCTGGACCGGCATAAACCGGGTGGCAATCAGGATGAGCTAACAGGCGTGCCTTGTACTCCATGTCTTGCGACTTTTTCAGCCCTAACGTCCAAGGGCCAATCTCAGCCACGAGAGCACGTCGAATTACACACCCCTGAAGTAACAGTTGCCAATCGAAGCCAAAGAACGCATACCAATCAAAGCGAGTTCCCTCGGGCACGCCTCCCCGATTCGAAAGCACTCGGTATTGGCCATCGACGACGTCGAAGATATGCCAAAGTCCGAACGATAGATTCGCACCTGGAGTGGACTTCAACGCGTCGATCCTAGACCGCAGGAAATCTGTGCGTGCCAAATCATCGTCGTCCATAAAGACGATGTACTCGCCGGTGGTTCGCATTGCCCCGGCGTTCCGCGCAGCGGGTGCACTGCTTTGTTCTTGGCGAAAGTACTCGATTGCCACGTCATTTGGCTGATTCTTTGCGATGCTTTCAACCACCTCTTGGGTGTTGTCCGCAGAGCCATCGTCCACAACAACAATCTGAATTGGGCGATAGGATTGCCCAATGAGGGCAGCCAGCGTTTCACTTAGCAGGGTGGCCCGGTTGTGGGTTGGAACGACAAACGAAACCAACTCTGCCACGCCATCGGCGGTAATCCATTCGCAACTCATCTCCTTCTATTTAAACACAGTCGCCGAGGACTGCCAGTTCCGCATGTTCGCGAGAAATCTGCCGTATACCCCGAAGTGCTGGTTTGTTCTGAAGATCACTACTTGTCGATCACTCAAGTTCGCGCACACTCCGTCCCCATGGGTTGCGCAGAATTGCGCACGCCGGAACGATTCCATTGAGTGCTAGCACGAAGCATTACGTCCTTTTTCGGCACAGAAACGACGCAGTAACAGGATTATCACGCATTGTTCCCTAAGCAGAAAGGGTTCGGTCACCGAGTAAGCCGGGACAGAACGTACATTCGGCGATATCCGATGCCTCTTGGGAACATTCACGTAGTTCCGGGCTAGATGGTCCTGCGTTCAAAGGTCCGTTAACACGAAAAAAGGACGCGCTAGTGCGCGTCCTTTGATTCTTAAGGCGACTCTAGCCGCCCGGACAATCCGAGGCGGTTAGTGTTCTAACTTACTGGCCTAGATCTGCGGCCGAGACAGCTTGTGCCTGCCATGGGACCAGTTCGCCTTTAATGTTGGCTTCTCGTCCATTGGGTGACATGAGTCGTGCGAAGACCGTAGGGTCCACGTCCACATTTAGCGATTCCGCATGACCATCAGCAAAAGAAACGACGACCACGCCATCGTGATTGCTGGAAGGTCGAGCGAATTGAGGCGACGTGGTAGACGTTGCGTTGCCCGCACCTTCGTTGATTGGAACCGGACTTGGCATCCAAACGAACGTTGTTTCGCCCTGACTTGCGACGTGCTCAAGGTCACCTGGAAGACCAATCCAAGTGCCGGCATCTACGTTTTCCGACAGCAGCAGGGTTGTTGACGACCCATCGTTGGACGATATGAAATCGGGCGAAACTCGCACGGCCATCGCTGCCTGCTTCATTTGGCCAAGCATGCGTGCGTTGTTCGGGGCACCAGCATATTGGCCTAACATTCCGGCCAAGTTGTGGGATACGCCGTTTGCCTTGTGATCACGCCAGCCCTGGCCGTTCGCAATCACGCGCCCTGGGTGATCTACATCCCAAGTACCAGAGTTGATTACGTAGCTGAGATGAGGTGTACCCTTGGTATCCGGGGGATCCATTGGACAGGAGACGAGGTCAATGAAGCCGTCGGCCGGATTGAATTGTCCTCGGCGGATGGCGTCGTACATGTCACTGCGATCGATGTACGGAAGCAGTTGCGCAACCCACGAAACGAGAATCGTTCCGGACTGAATGCCCTGGCTGTTCTCGACAGGCATCTCACTTATGTAGCCAGGAAAGTACTGTTTTTTCGATGCAAAGCCGACCAACGCCGTGCTGGTCTGCTTCATGTTGTTAACACACTGTACGCGACGCGCGTTTGCTCGAGCGCGCCCAACAGCAGGCAGCAGCAAAGCCATCAGGAGGCTAATGATCGTAATGACGACCAGTAGCTCGACAATTGTGAATCCAACTCTACTTCTATTGCGCATTCTCTGTCTCCGGGTTGACTGCGGCCCACGTTAATTGTCCCAACAACGCCCGCAAATGTCTAGGGAATCCAACAGCCTGACGCAGGATTCGCGAATTCACGGCATATTTTGCTGTCATCTCGTTGAACGACATCACGTGACAGCGTCCAACGTTGACCTTGCCGTTGCCAAATCTGTCCGGCAGGAAACGATGGCTGATAGGTCACATTGAGTTCAGTTCTGCCAGATGACTTCTGTGATGGTTGCGAAGTCGGTTGACCGCCCAGAGGGGGGAAGTTAAGAAAATGACTCCGACCGGGCATCTGAGAGTAAGAGATGGCGTTGCTATTCGAATATTGTTTCTACGCTGGCGTTTTGCTGGCGATGATTGCTTTGTGCTGGCTGGTGGTCAGCCTATTTAAGAAGCCACGTCGCCTCGTGCCGCCGATCTTTATGTTGATGGTGGCTATTGCCCTCGTGGCGGGGCCGGCTGTCATTTCGCGAACGATGACCGTCAGCCTCGGCAAGATTGAGCGGATTGTCGATGGCGAGCGTCACATCATGCTGAACGGGTGGGATGGCGACAGCTACACCTTTCTTCGCACTGTTCCGGACGCAGTTGTTTTACAAATGGCGAACGCCGATGTCACGGATGAAACGTTGGATGTGCTGGCGAACATGCCGAAGCTGCGCGAGTTGGACTTAAACGACTCGTCAGTAACCGATCTTGGACTGGCAAAGCTGGCGAAGTTGCCTTCGTTGGAGACGTTGCGATTGCGTGGGACCAAGATCACCGATGAAGGATTTCGTCAGCACCTGATGGAATCTTCGACACTCAAGCAGCTGGACTTACGTGAGACGGCCGTCACGCTCGAAATTGTTGAGCAATGGAAGGCTGGTGGCGAATCGAGACGCGCGTTTGCATCAGCCATTCCTGTGACTTCAGAAACTCAACCTCAACCATAAGACTCGGCAACATGTCATTTTGGAAACGCTGGTTTTCGCGAGGCAAACAAGATTCCTCTCAGCCGTTAGTGTCGGACGACGACTTCGACGCGCTGACGTTGGACGAAAGCACCGGCCCCATACTGCAGCCGATCCCCGAGCATACTTGGCAACACGGCCACTATTTAGGACTGGCCTGTGATCTGGCGTATCTGCCGGAGCCTCTTGGCAAGCCCAAGTATCGCGAGCAATTGAATCTGCACGCCAATTTGGTCAGCGTTGACAACACGCAGGCCTACATTTGCGAAAACGCTCACTCCATCGTCGTCGCGTTTCGTGGATCGGAACGGCCGAACAGCTTAGATGGATTTAAGGACTGGTTGCTAACGAATGCACGCAACTTTCTCGTGCTTCCCGAGGGGCGAATCGGGACTGACTTCGCCGCTGCTGGTGTAGGAGCCAGGTTCCATCGTGGCTTCATGCAGGCGCTCGACGAAGTCTGGAGTCCGTTACACCTGTCGGTTGATCAAGCAATGCGTCGAAAAGAGCGACCACTTTGGGTTACCGGTCACAGTCTGGGTGGCGCGTTGGCACTACTGTGTGCTTGGCGCCTGCATCAGAAGTTTCTGCCCGTCCATCGCATCTGCACATTCGGTGCTCCCATGATCGGTAACACCGCCGCGGCCGAAGCCTATCATAGAGAATTTCCCGGCAAGATCGTGCGCTACGTGGATCACGGCGACATGGTGCCAAGGCTGCCGACGATGAGCCTGCTAAGTAATGAATACGAGCACGTGCAACGTGAGATTCGTGTCGGCGATGAAGACGTGCGATCAGCTGAGGCCGTTATCTCCAAGATGGCCGACGAAGCACCAGCGGACGGCGAAGTCGATGATCTGGTTGCCAACAATCTCTGGGGCAACCTGCACTCGGGCATCGAAGCTCACTTGATGGACAACTATATCCTGCGTCTGTCAGAACAGCTCGCGTAGTCGGCTTCGGCGTATTGGAACCAGCGGACTCTCGTAGCACACGCTGCCAGCCTGTTGTGTTGCAGCAAGCCAACCTGCGAAATA
>CAYQMZ010000126.1:671-13007 GCA_964418725.1 uncultured Pirellulaceae bacterium | reverse complement strand
GAACTTGCCAGCAACGAGTGTTCAGCCAGTTCCCAATCGAGCTCTCGTTCTTCATCGAACCCTTCTTCCTGGTCTTCGTCGAATTCGTCATCCTCGTTTTGATGCCAACCGTCGTCTCGCCAAGACTCATCCTCGCTCGTAGCGGCCAGGGTCGACCGCGTGCCGGTTGCCGAATCGTTTTGAGCGACCGCGCCAAGACAGCCCATCCCAACCAGGAACCCGACCAGCAAAACTAAAACTCGCAGATTTCTCTTTTCCATTGCCTCTCTCCAACAAAGATTCCTGAACTCGTCGAATAAATGTCGATTTCGCCGATGTTTTTCGACTTGGTACTATTAGTTGGCAGGTGAGGAGCAGCTTCTAACACGACTTCAGAAACTTTTTTCAGCTAAACTTTTCGGGGCTTTCACTTGGTTTCGCACGGCCGCGAAAATCACACGATGAAATGACCGACACAGCGAACAGAGTGTGGGCGTCGTCCCATCCCACCTCGTTCGAGATTCAAGAGACAAGCCTTGTTGACCACGCAAAAGAGCCTGATTTTTCGCATTCGCGATGTGAGCGATGCTGTGGCATGGTCGAATTTTGTCGAGATCTACGGTCCGCTTGTTTATCGCTACGGTCGCCGCAAAGGTCTGCAAGATGCTGATGCCGCCGACCTGTCCCAAGCTGTACTGACGGAAGTGGCCCATTGCATTGATCGTTTCAACTATGACGCCAAGCTGGGGAAGTTCCGCAACTGGTTGATGGTGATCGCTCGCTACAAACTCAGTCGGCTCTCACGTAAACAAGCTCGACACACGGGCAGCGGTGATACGCATGTCATGACGCTGTTGGATCAACAGCCTTCCGCAGATGAGTTTGCGGAGAAGTGGGAAGCAGAATATCGTGAGCACCTATTCCGGTGGGCTTCCGAGCAGGTGAAAAACGAAGTCACAGGTCAAACTTGGCAGGCGTTTTGGAAGACGGCTGTTGAGGAGAAGTCTCCGTCTGATGCTGCCAAAGAACTCAACATGAAGGTGGGCAGCGTCTACGTTGCAAAGAGTCGCGTGATGATCCGTATCCGCGACAAGATTGCCTCTGTGGATGATTCCGTACAAATGACAGGCTGACATGGACTGCCCGACTGAAGATACACTTCAACGACTATGCCGAGGCGAAACCAACGCCAACGAAGAAGGCGATCTGCTCGCCCACATCGATACGTGCGACGTCTGCCAGCATGCCATCGACCAGTTTTCGAATGGTTTTATCGGTTCCGCACCAACTCTCGGCCATGCCGACCAAGTAAGCGATTCGCTCCTACTTCGCGAGCGGTTGGGCCAACTCAAAGTTCAGCGACCGTCACCTCAACCAACGGGCACTCCACAACATCGAGACCTGCAACCGTGGATCGACGACGGCGATACTGACATCGGTCGCGTCGATCACTACGACCTCATTCGATGCGTGGGGCGTGGTGGCATGGGAGTTGTGTTCGAAGCCTTCGACCAAGAGCTCCAGCGTGCGGTGGCGTTGAAGATGATGTCGCCGGCCTTGTTGGTTGATGTGGCCAATAGTCAACGATTCTTGCGCGAGGCTCGGGCCGCTGCTGCAATCAATCATCCATCGGTTGTCGCGATTTATGCGGTCTCGAAGGTTCGCGACTTGCCTTACCTAGTGATGGAGTTAATTGAAGGGCAATCGTTGCAGAGCCTACTTCAAGAGAATCCGCAGCTCGACGTTAATACAGTTGTCGACGTCGCGACACAACTAGCAGAAGGGCTGTCGGCGGCTCACGAAAAGGGTGTGGTGCATCGAGACATCAAGCCCGCAAACGTGCTTGTTCAGAACGTGACAGGCAATGTGAAGTTGACCGATTTTGGTCTGGCATACACGGTTTCCGAGAACTCGCTGACGCAGACGGGAACTCTTCTGGGAACTCCCGAATACCTGGCGCCAGAGCAGATCGATGGCGGAAATGCTGATCATCGCAGCGACTTGTTCAGCCTAGGCAGTCTCATCTATCACTTGAGTTCCGGCCAGCCACCATTCGCTGGTGAATCCGTCGTGGCGACATTGCGTCAAGTTACCACGACCGCACTGGCACCACTCTCGCAAGCCAACAGCGACGTTCCGAAGTGGCTATCTGAACTTGTGGGTCGCCTCCATGAGAAAGACCCCGACGATCGAATCGAAAGTGCAGCAGCCGTCGCCAGTGTTCTGCGATCTCAGACTCTGACAGCCATGCCGCCGCGAGTCGCTAGGAAGCCTTCTAAACAGGCCGTGAACTGGAAGTATCTCGGCGCTGCCGTACTGCTTCTAGTGGGCTTCGCAGCTTTCGCATTGTCGCCTCTATCCGGCTGGAGGACGCGCGACACTCTCGAAGCAGATAACTCGGACGAATTGAATGAGCTTCTCGAAGAACACGAGGGGGATCTCGTCGTGAAGCTGACTTCTGATGAGGCATATTGGATTGAGCCGTTAGAAATCGAAGGCAGAGCGGTCGAGATTTTTGCAGCGAAAGGCGAGGAACCCGAACTCATTTTTGAGTTAGATCATGACGAGATCGCCATCAACATCGTCGAAGGTCGACTGGAAGTAACGGGTGCAAGACTCGAAATCCTCGATGAAGGACATTCGCATGACGACGACGATGAAGTGGACGACGCCTTACCGAAAGAATCGATTGCAAAAGGTGCCGTTCTGGATGACGAAGAACCCGAAGATGATGAAGACGATCTCGACCGCGAAGCTGCCATCCATTGCGTAAACGGCAGTCTCGTGATGAACGACTGTCAAATCGAGTCACCGGCGCGAACTTGCATCGCGTTAGTCGAATCGGAAGCCTTTCTGTCAGAGACTCGTTTGGAAACTGAAGGCTTGGCCATTAGTTACATTCCAGATGAAGCCAACCGACTCGAACTTGAGTCATCTACGGTCGCGGCGGAATGTGGTATCGACTTCAGCGAGGCGCGTGGAGTCGCAAGCATCCGTGGCTCGACCTTTGAAACTGAGGTTGCGTTACAGTTCGTCTGGGATCCCGAGGCGACACAGAAAATCGTCATCAACGCAAGCGATACGCATTTCGGCTGTGAAGAGTCTTTGTTCGCAATCCACGATGTCGAATCACCACAACTGCCAGTCAAGACCTCGATCGTTTGGACGGGTGAAGGAAATGTGATCCCCGACGTCGCCGCAATTTTGTACTCGGAGGATGGGGACCCACTGAGGCGCATCCCCAAAACCGAGTGGGCGAAAGAAATCGACTGAGACAACTACGTCGCGAACATCATTGCGCACCCAAACGCTGCAGAGACGCAGCGAATCCGCGAGAGAAAAATGCAACCATCGCACTCCTTCATAATCCTTGTCACTCTGCTCCTTGGTTCAGCGATTGGCCAAGCCAATGAACCGTCCCCTAACGTGTTGACGGTTGCTGCTGGGTTTGAAGAAACCAAGCCAGGCGTCTTCGAAAGACTCGAAACAGATATCGGCACTTGGACACCGTCGGCGGGGCAATCCGTTGTCGATCACGAGCATGCCAAAACGGGAAACCAGTGCCTGCAACTGACAGGCGGCGAAGAGACAAGCTTGACCCTCAAGATCGCCGACCACGTAGACACATCCGGAATGCTGAGTTTCTGGGCTGAACGCTGGACCGGTCGTCAACCGTTTTCATTCCGCATTGACAAACGAGCGGGTGACGGTTGGAAGGAGATTTACAACGGTGACTCGGACGTTCGCGTCGGGCGAGCGTTTCTGAATCACGTCAAAGTGCCCCTCGGTGACTCGAATATCAAGCAACTGCGATTCACCTGCGAGAGCCCACCTAACACTGGCATATTGATCGACGACGTCCGCATCTCGCCCGCTCGCTCGCAACAGATAACCGACGTGGAGGTCGTACCATTCACGCTTCCAGCACTTGTTGGGGCGCAAGGCAGTCCACTCGGTAAGCTAAGAATTACAACGACCGGAATTCTGAATCCGATCTCGTTGACTGAAGTGAAAGCAACTCTCGTCAGCACTGTAAACCAATCGCCAATCAAATCGACGTTCATCTCAACGCGACCAGGCGGCGTTCCCAGCCCATCGAACATCGTTGATGAAGCGGACTGGCAAGCTGGCAGCACAAAAGCGATCAAAACGTCGCTCGAGCTGGCTGAAGGTGAAAACGACATCTGGGTTAATTGCGAGTTGAAGAATGACGCCAACATCGATCATCAAGTCGGCGCAGCAATCACAGGTGTTAGCTTCTCCAACGTAAGACGTGAGCAGATCGACGGACATCCTTCGATACAGCGTCTTGGTGTCGCACTTCGAAAAGGCGGCGATAACGGCGTTCACACGTATCGTATTCCCGGTTTGGCAACCTCCAACGACGGCACGTTGATCGGAGTTTACGATTTACGGCGACGCAGTGGCGGCGACTTACCCGGTGACATCGACGTCGGTATGTCGCGTTCCACCGACGGCGGAAGAACCTGGGAGCCAATGAGAGTCATTATGGATATGGGTGATGATCCGGAGTGGCAATACGACGGCATCGGCGACCCGTCCATTCTAGTTGATAAGACCACAGGTACGATCTGGGTGGCTGCAACATGGAGTCACGGCAATCGCTCGTGGCACGGCTCGGGACCAGGACTTAAGCCAGAGGAGACTGGTCAGTTGATGCTGGTACGAAGCGACGACGATGGCGTCACGTGGTCTCAACCTATCAACATTACCAAACAGGTCAAACGCCCAGAGTGGAGTTTCCTCTTACAAGGTCCCGGCAAAGGGATCACGATGCGTGACGGCACAATCGTGTTCCCCGCCCAGTATCAAGACCCGCCAGAAAAACGTCGCCTTCCTCATTCAACGATCATTTACTCAAAGGACCACGGGAAAACTTGGCGGATCGGAACGGGCGCGTTTGACGACACAACCGAGGCGCAGGTTGTCGAAACTAAACCTGGCGTGTTGATGCTCAACTGTCGCTACAACGGCGGTGCAGTACGAGTGGTAATGACGACCCGCGACATGGGAAAGACTTGGCAAAAACATCCGACTTCGGAACGGGCGTTGATTGAGCCGCGTGCTTGCATGGCGAGCCTGATCGATGTTGACCGCGAACTGGGAGCGGATCGAGGCGGCTGGCTGTTGTTTTCGAATCCGGATAGCACGCGAGGCAGAAATCACATCACGATCAAGGCATCGACCGACGGCGGTCGGACATGGCCGAAGCAGCATCAATTACTGCTCGATGAGCACAACAGCGCGGGCTATTCTTGCATGACGATGATCGACGAGAATACCGTCGGCATCCTCTATGAAGGCAGTCAGGCTCACATGACATTCCAGCGTGTTCCGCTGAGTGATTTGGTTGCTTCGCCCACGGAATAGAGCCCACCGAGTTCAGCCACTTGCTGCACAGCCAAACCGATGGTTCTCGTAACGGATTCGTCGCTATTACAGAGCGTTCCGTTCACTCGCCCGACCCAGTCGTTGCTCAGGTGCTGCTCAAGTTCTCGCTTCCCTCACTGTCGCTCGCTCTTTCCTTGATCTGCTGCGATGCTTGACAGTGAAGTACATATGAAACTTCGAAAGGCTACAAAAAGCCCGATAGTCACCGGCAGCGGAAAATTGCGTCTCGCGAATATTACGCATTTCTAGTGTTCATCGAATTGCGATGTTATTCTGGCATGTTGGTAAAACACCAATCCAGGCTATTCGATCGTTCGGAATCATGAGCAAGAAGAAGCTTCGGCGGAAAACGCGTTTCGAAATGCTCGAGGACCGACGTCTCTTGGCGGTCCTTTCAATCGCGGACATTACGGTCACGGAAGACATCGGCACCTTCGGGGCAACGATCTCGCTCTCCGAACCCGAAACAAGCTCCGTCACCTTCACGGTGGCAACATCCGGTGGATCGGCTACTGGCGGACTGGATTATCGCATTGCGTTCAATGACGGCGTCATCGACGCAGGTCAGACCTCGACCACCGTTGACTTTGTGATTTTGCAAGACAGCCGCATCGAGCCACTGGAGTCTTTCTTTCTCAATATTAGCAGCCCACGCAATGCCACGATCGCTGATGGAATAGCGGAGGTTTTCATCGTCGACGACGATGGGATCGAGGTCGATATTGAGTTTCGATCTATCGATGGCAGCGGCAACAACCCGATCGAGACGAATCAGGGTATCGCCAACAGTCAAGTTATCCGCTTCGGATATCCGGCAGGCTATCCCGATCGTGATCCGAGTGTCCCAGGTGACGAAGGAATCGGTGACGAAATTGCTCCCACCGATGCCCCCAACCCGCGCGACATCAGCAATCAATTGATGGCGCAGTCAGAATCCATTCTGAACGATCGAAACTTGAGTGACTGGGTTGTGCATTGGGGTCAGTTCATCACCCATGAAATGGCACATGTTGACGCGGATCCAAGCCACAACGTTCGCAGCGATGGCACGACTGGCGACTATTCCATTCCGATCAATGATCCGAGTGATCCGCTTGGCCCAAACCCCATTCCTTTTAATCGCTCCGCCTTCGATCCACAAACGGGCAATGGTCAGCCGCATCCAGAGCACGGCCTGTCGATTAATCCGCGACAACAGATGAACGGCGTGACCTCGTTTATCGATGGCTCGATTGTCTACGGTTCCGATAAGACACGAGCCGACGCGTTGCGGACGTTTGAAGGAGGCAAGCTTAAGACAACCGCGAACGGACAACTGCCGGGGCTAAACACAGACAACCTCACCGTTCAAAACACCACGCCAGTCCCCAACACGCAACTGTTTCTTGCCGGCGACATTCGGGCGAATGAGAACGTGGGCTTGCTGGCAATCCAGACGCTTTTCGTACGCGAGCACAATCGATTAGCAGATGCAATTCAGCAACGACATCCATCGTTTACTGATGAGCAGATTTATCAATGGTCACGGCGCATCGTCGGGGCAGAAATCCAAAAGATCACGTACGAAGAGTTCCTGCCTGCGGTGATGGGTCGTCCCGAAGGCGAAAAGGCTCCACCAGATCCCGCGGCATATGAGTATGACCCACAAGTGCGAGTCGCCATCACGAATTCCTTCACGACGGCGTTCTTCCGCTTCGGACACAGCATGCAATCCTCGGAAATGCTGATGGTCGACGATGACGGGACCGTCCAAGATTCGCTGTCGCTTCGTGAGTCATTCTTCAATATTTCGTTGGTGAAAGATGACCCGACAAACATTGACCTAGCCCTCAAGGGACTGGGCTCACAAGTTGCTCAAGAGAACGACATCCAGTTTGTCGACGAGCTGCGCAACTTTCTGTTTGGTCCGCCCGGAGCAGGCGGCACAGATCTTGGCAGCCTCGACATCCAACGAGGCCGAGATCATGGACTGATTCCGTTCAACGAACTGCGATTGTTTTATGGTCTCTCTGCATTGCAAGTACCGGGCGGCGATGCCCATCCCTTCTCCGAGCTAACGTCAGACCCTGAACTACAAACGAAGCTCGCTGCAATCTACGACGACCTCGATGACATCGAAGCAATCGTGGGTGCGTTGGCCGAAGATCGTGTGCCTGGCTCGAGCGTTGGTTCGATGATTCGGGCTTCGATGCTTGAGCAGTTTACTCGCTTACGAGATGGCGATCGCTTCTTCTATACGGGAGACGAGGCACTTCAAAGTGCGATCGTGACCGGAGTTATTGATTTCGAAAGTGTTTCGTTGGCCGAGTTGATCAAGAACAACACGGTGATCAATAACCTGCAAGACAACGTCTTCTTTGTGCCAGCACCTGATCCTCCGCCAGATCCGCCAACCCCAGACCCGCCCACAGGTTCGCGTATAGCACTGGCCACGGCACAGCCCATCAACGGCGTGAAAGATGGCGGTCACCTGATCAACGTGAATTACGTTGACAATATCGGACTAGTCGACGTCTCAGCGATTGATGCTGACGATATCGAAGTCATTGCACCGGATGGCACCAAGCTGGAAACTGGACTTATTTCCCACAGCTCCGCTGACAACGCGTCTGTTTGGGGAAGCTATCGGGTTGTTCCGATCGGCGGATCGTGGGAACACGACGACAACGGTGTCTACAGCATTCGCGTCGTGTCGCAGGAAGTCTCCAACACGGCGGGTGAGTTTTTTCCAGCCATCGAAGTGGGAACGCTACAGGTCAACATCCCCGAAAGCGGGCAGACCATCAACATTGGGACGTCTCGGATTACGGAACGCAACGGTAATCCCCACCGCGTGTTCGTTGACTACTTTGATCCAGTCGACGGCGTAAACTCGTCGACGATCTCAATCTTCAACCTAGAGATGATCACGCCGCAAGGACAACGACTGAGCCCGGGCGGTTTTCTGATCGATCTGGAGGTTGGTTTCGCTGACGACCTGCCCTTGCATGTCAGCTATGACTTCTTGCCCCCAAGTGGAAACTGGGACACGGAAGACAATGGCACGTATTCAATCTGGTTGAAGCCTAACCAGGTTCAAGATGGTCGTGGCAACTATTTGCCGGGGGCAGGCAAGATCGGCGAGTTGATTGTCGACATTGATCCGAGCGATACCGTTCCACCTGTCATCGCCGCCAGCATGGGAGACATTCGACAGCCTGGGCTAATCATCCGTGAGTTCAGCGTCACCTTCATTGATGATGTCGCGGTGGACGTTTCGAGAATTCGATCGGCGGATATTCATGTTCGCGTTCCGGATGGAACGAGACTACCGACGGCGGTGGAATCGATTTCTGCTGTGAACGATACGGACGTCGTCGTAACGCGTCATTCGTTTATCGCTCCAGGCGAGAGTTGGGGTGCCGAGGACAACGGGGAGTATCAAATTTGGGTTGGAAACAATCAGATTTCGGATACATCTGGAAACTTCACTGGTGAGACCAATATTGGTTCGTTCCAAGTCAGTATTCCGGTACAAGATTTGACACCGCCGACCGCCATCCTCACAGCAGGAGACATCACTCAGGCCGGTGTGTTCTCTCACGAACTGACGGTCACGTACACCGACGACGTTGCGCTCCGTGCCGCGGACATTGGTAATCGCGATTTGGTGATCAAAAACTCGGGCAGAACGCTCGACTCAGTGTTTGTTTCAAAGTCTTCCAACACAAACGGCAAAGTTATCTCGGCAACGTACCGAGTTACTCCGCCGTATGGAGGTTGGGATCGGGCGGACAACGGCGAATATATTGTCGAGGTGCGGAATCGCCAGATCTTCGATACCTCTGGAAAGTTCATGCCTGGCACAGAGCTGGGGCGTTTCCGAGTCAACATCACTGACAACGAGTCACTGTTCGAGCCAGAACAAGTGATCGTCGAGGACAATGCAACCGACGTCGAACTACATCCTGTCGATCTGGATGGCGATGGCGACATGGACTACCTGGCCGCCAACCGAGACTTCGATGTTCTCGAGTGGTTTGAGAACGATGGCCGTGAGCACTTCACGAAACACATCGTTACCGCGGGCATCGAAAGTGTATCGAAGATTAGTGCAATCGATTTGGACGGCGACGGTGACATTGATGTATTGTCCGGCAATCCCGGTGGCCAGATCGCCTGGCATGAGAATGACGGCTCGCAGAACTTTACGATGCACATTTTGGGGAGTGACGGTTCAGCATACTCACTGACTTCACCGACTGCAGTCTTGCCAGCCGACTTCGACGGTGATGGAGATATCGATATCGTCGTTGGCGGAGCAGCAAAACGAGAATTATCGTTGCTGGTGAACGACGGCAATGAAACGTTCGCTCGACGTGTGTTGAAGACTTACCGGTTCCCCGGCGGACCGTGGAACGTGAAAATCGTCGACTTTGACCAAAACGGAACGATGGATATCACCGTTTCCTCCACAGAGATTGACGGAGATCCGACAGTCTTCCTCAACAACGGACAGGCCGAATTCACAACGCACACGCCCGCTCCAATGCTGCCTCACGACCACGAAGTCGCCGACTTTGATGGCAATGGTGACAACAACTTTGTGCTTGCCCACGGCAACGGCGGGCCGATCACATGGTTTCAGGATGACGGCGTCGTATGGGACCACTGGCTTATTTCAAGCAACTTCACCGACGCGCGCGAGATTGAGCTTGCCGACTTCGACCTAGACGGTGACATCGACGTACTAGCCAAGAATGCGGGATCTAATCCGCATTTGACGTGGATTGAAAACTTGGGCAACAACCAGTTCGAAGAGCACCGTTTAGTCAACAACGGAGTGCGATTCTTCTACGTGGTCGATCTAGATTCCGATGGCGACCAAGACATTCTCTTCCGCAATGAAGACCATTTAGATCAAAAGACGTCCTGGTTCGAAAATCGCACGCCCAGCCGTCCTGCCGATACGACGCCGCCGAACGTTGATGCCGTGATGCTGGATGTCACACTTGCGGGGTCGTATTCGAACGAGTTCACTGTGTCCTTCACTGACGACATTGGTCTGGACGCTACACAAATCAGCTCGGCGGAACTCGTCGTTCGCGGACCAAACGCAATCACCTTGCCCACAACATTCGTTTCGCACTCTCCGAATTCGAATGCAACGAACGTCGTCAGCCACTTCTCTTTCCGAGCCCCGGGCGGCAGCTGGGATTTCGAAGACAACGGAGTGTATGCCATTTGGCTGGGAGGAAACCAGGTCGCGGACACCGCTGGAAACTTCGTCGACGAAAGCATGATTGGAACGTTCCGAGTCAACGTCCCACCACAAGATCTGACGCCGCCCTCTGCCACCGCAACTATCGGCAACATCACTCAAGCCGGTGACTTTCCGCACGCTTTCACTGTTACCTACAGGGACGACGTAGGCATCCGAACGGCCGATATCGACGACTCAGATATCTCGGTTGTAGGTGTTGCGGGTGTTTTCGACGCGAAGCTAGTCTCCAAGTCTTCGATTTTGGATGCGAAGACGATTACAGCCACCTATCAAGTCGAGAATGCACGAGGCGAGTGGACGGGTGCCGATAACGGCGACTACGCGGTGCATGTCAAAAACCAGCAGATTTTTGATACCTCTGGCAAGTCCATTCCCTTCAGCCAGATCGGAAACTTCACGGTTGCAATTCCCATTGGCGATGACGCTGTATTCGAGTTCCCTGAGTTTCTGGTCGGCGGTAACACGGGGCAGGCACTGCAACCTGTTGATTTGGACGGCGATTCGGACATAGACATCGTTGCAGCCAACCCTGACCAGAACTGGATCGAGTGGTTCGAAAACGATGGCAATCAACGTTTTACCCACCACATCGTGAGAGCTGGTATTGAGGCTGCTTCCGTGGTGCACGCTGTCGATTTGGATGGCGACGGAGACATGGACGTGCTGTCGGGCAACACGATGGGCCATATCGCTTGGCATGAAAATGACGGCTCGCAGAACTTCACCATGGAAGTCCTCTCCGTCAATCACGGTTTGCCAACGGCAGTCGAATCCGGTGACCTCGACAATGACGGAGACATCGACCTGGTCGTTGGTTCAGAAACCGGACGCGAACTTTCTTTGCTGCTCAATGACGGCAACGAAGTATTCACTCGGCGCGTTGTGCAGTCTTACCAGGGGCCAGAACGTCCCGAGTCGCTCGACCTCGTAGACGTGAATCAGGATGGCTCACTCGATATCGTCGCTGCGTCCTCGTTCCGGATTGGAAATCCGCTTTGGTTCCAAAACAATGGATTGGCTCAATTTACTGCACGAGCAACGACTTTCGCTCAACCGCGTGACATCGAAGTGGCCGACATCGACGGCGATGGGGACAACGATTTCGTTCTGGCTCATCCGGTCCCAGGCCACGTGAGTTGGATTGAATCACAGGCCCCAGGGATCGTGGACGATGCAAACGACTCCTTCGTCTGGGCGAGCAATGATGAAGTCATCGGGGTTGAGTCGGCTGACTTCGATCTGGATGGCGATTTGGATTTCGTCGCCATCGAATCGGGACCGCAACCACATGATCAGCAAGTCGTTTGGATCGAGAACCTGGGCGGTAATCAATTCGAACCTCATCGCCTAGGCAACATTCCGTCGTCACAAGTTCACTTGGTTGACCTGGACGGAGACGGCGATGTCGACATCGTGGTGCCCTTTGGAGGCATCCGGTGGTTCGAAAATCGTTCGGCTACCGATGAACCGGATCCCATTGAGCGTTTACCGGGTGACGCAACGGGAGATCGCGTTGTCGACTTTGTCGATTTCCTGATTCTCTCCAGTAACTTCGGCAAGGCAGAGGACGCCGTATGGGAAGACGGTGACTATGACGGGGACGGGGTGGTCGCTTTTACCGATTTTCTGATTCTTAGTCAGAACTTTGGACAAAGCTAAGTTCAATACTCTATCCACACAGT
>CAYQMZ010000126.1:0-661 GCA_964418725.1 uncultured Pirellulaceae bacterium | reverse complement strand
CGCGGCGAAGCAGGAAAAACATTTGAAGAAGGTGACTTCGATGGTGACGGGCTCGTTGGGTTCACGGATTTCTTAATCTTGTCGAACAATTTCGGCAAGAAGCTAGAGACGACAGCAGAACCAATCCACCAGGATGTCGTCGATACCTACGCGCAGATACGATTCCACGAACCGAGCCAAAACTTTTTAGCCGAACACTCGAATGTTGTCGTAAGTGTGTGGATCTCGGAATACAACCGCCAAGTCAACGATGACAGTTTCTTCTTCAACGTCTATGACACGCAAGGCAGCCGAGTCACCGGTGGCACCATCACCGGAATGACGGATGACTATCTCGATTGGGTTGAACTCGATATTTCCGATACGGATCTAACCATCGGCGAGACCTACACCGTCGTGCTAACCAACGACACTGCGCGTTGGGGCTTTGGGTATGCGACGTCCGACAAGTACTCTGGCGGTGAGCTTTTTTCGTCGCAGAATACGGATCTCGTTCCAGCCAATCGTTCGTACGACCTAACCTTCCGCGTGACACCAGTTCCCCAAGCACTTCCGAGCAGCGCTGAGCCGACAGATGCAGTTTTTGAAGACTGGATCTAGTGTGCTGAGTCGATAGTTCTTTAAAAAGTAGGGCCCGGTTCCTACCGGCCTTTGTGCGGTC
>CAYQMZ010000125.1:11612-13052 GCA_964418725.1 uncultured Pirellulaceae bacterium | reverse complement strand
GGGCTTGCTGACTTTTGAAAACTTCGGAATCGAGGTGAGTATCGTCAGCGCAAGGAAGGCAAATAACACCAACGGGTTGCGCAGCGGAGTTGATGCGCGTCTCAGATAGTGGTCTTCAGGTAGTCGGTCTTCACCTGCAATCGCGATGGCCGATAGGCACGTGAGCCCAAAGAAGGGCGAAACCGCAACCGGGCCAAGAGCCCCCAGCCATTCGGTCGCCTTCACTCGCTCGCTAATCGCGATCGCCATGTCCTGCTCTTGCGTCGAGAGTGGCGACTTCGACAGATCGAGATCGACGCCATCAAGCAATGACCTGAGGTCCGGCGACTGTTCGCCATTGACCGTCGGGGTTGCTGCGTCCTCCGTATCGACTGCAATCACCTCTCCCGTATCGGGAAGCTGCGCGAGTGCGGGTCCAAATGTCTGCCCAACGAGCACAAATGCGATCAGCAGTGCTCTCCAGTTCGAATTTCGAAACGTGTTCAATGGCTTTGCCTCCAAGTGCTTGCCACCATTCTTCGGTCTTCCGTTATTCAAAGAAAGACCAATTACTGATTCGTGCGGATTGGGCCTATCAGGCCAAGGGGATACGCGTCCGTGAGGACGGATGGCCAAGGTAAGGGCAATCTGACACTTGAGTCCCAGCCCGGGAAATGCCGACGCTTTCGCTAATATGTCGACGGATCGTATCACGAGTCGAGCCAACGTTGCTTTGCGCTAGTCCACTAATGGAAACCATGTTTGCCTCTGGGGAGGGGGACAGATACTATCGACCTAAGATCAAATCTACATGTAGCACCTGAAGAGCTTTTCGCATGAGCACCCCGCACCTAAGACGCATCGTTTTGCTTTTCGTATCTCTCTGCTTTGCCAGCCCTGCGGCGATGGCTCAGGTCGTCACCACCGGCAATGTCTCACCGACACCCTCCGCTGACGGGGACCGAATCACGGGTACGTTGTCCATTGGTGAAGGCACTACGGGCGGCGACACAACCGTGGGAACGATGAGCCTTTCCGGAATCTCGTTTCGTGTCGGCAGCGGCGTCGTTGGCAATCGCCTAGGAGCAATCGGAGTCACAGAGGTTCTGAACGGCGGCCAATGGCAAATCGACGGCGACGCTGCGATCGGAAACGACGGATCGGGTGAGCTGTACGTTTCCAGCCAAGGGCTTGTCACTGTTGACGATGACCTGCTCATTGGTTCAGACAATGACGGCCGAGGTTGGGTGAGCGTCCAAGACACAGCAACTGTAGTGACGGTTGGTCAAGCCCTCTCCGTCGGACGTGAGGGGGTTGGAAATCTGTCTGCGTCAGACGCCGGTCGATTAGTTAGTGCCTCGGGCGTGGTTGGTTCCGTCGCGAACGCCGTCGGGACTGTCGAAATTTCCAGTCAGGCCAGTTGGAGAGTGCAAGGAGACTTGGTCGTTGGCGATGCCGGAG
>CAYQMZ010000125.1:0-11602 GCA_964418725.1 uncultured Pirellulaceae bacterium | reverse complement strand
TGGTTGAGAACGCCAACGCGGTACTCAGCGATGCGGCAGGAGGAACTGGAAGTGCAGTTGTTGAAGGCGCGTCTTCACTCTGGCTCAGTCGCGGTGATCTAACGATCGGCGACGCCAATTCAGCAGACGTCGAAATCCTTGACGGTGGGACTGTACAGGTGAACGATGACTTGGTAATTCGTCGACGCGGTGCGGTGCGACTGGACGGCGGAAATCTAGATGGAAATTCGATTGCCAACTCAGGCGTTATTGCCGGGAGCGGTCACGTGTTTGGAGACGTCACAAATGCTGGGCTGGGTTCGATTCAGGCGAACGAAGACCAGCCGCTTGTCTTTTCGTCACCGGTCACCAACGAAGGCGGCATTGACGTGATCGACGGCCACGTCGAGTTTCAACGTCAGGTAACGAACACCGAGTCCGGAGTCATCTCGGGGAGCGACGGCATTCTGCGTTTCGACGCAGGATTGGTGAATCAAGGCAGCATCGGATTCTACGGCGAACCCGTCGCCATCTTCGGCGATGTTGCGAACACGGCCGAAGGATCGATCCAAGTTGCCGGCGGAGGCGTTGCAACCTTCCACGGCACGGTAACCAGTGCAGGCCCCATTCGGGTAGAAGATGATTCGCATGCCGTCTTCTTGGGAGATTTCGCCAACACGGCGACATCAGCTCTGCGTGTTGACGGTCTGCAAGCGGAGGCTGAAGGCGAACCACTGCCTGCCGATCGCTTGGTCGTACAAGGGACAATTCAACTTGATGGGACGCTTTCTGTGTTTCCGTCGGAGGACGTGGAAGCCATCACCGAGCCGAACGCCCGCGGCACGGAAACATCCTTTGGGGTCGCGAACGCAGAGTCACTCAACGGTCAATTCAGTCAGGTCAGCTATGACGGCTCGGAATTGAATGCCGACTTTCCGTTGACCGACGGCAGAAGCTTCCGCAGTCACGACGCCAATGCTGATGCGACGGGCATCTTCCGAACGCTTGCGTATACTTCGACTTCTCTGGACATCGTCAACTACTGGGCGTTGGAGGGAGACACCGATGGCGATCAGGACGTGGACTTTGCTGACTTCCTTGTCGTGAGCGGCAACTTTGGAATGCCGGGAGACTGGACCGACGGAGATTTCGACGGTGACGGCATGGTGGCGTTTGGCGACTTTCTTCAGCTTTCGGACAACTTCGGTTCAGTCGCAGTGGCGGCTGCCTCGGTTCCCGAGCCGCATGCCGGCATGCTTTGCGGCATTGCAATTTGCTGCCTGATGTCGAGTTGTCGACGACGTTAAGGGCTGTCGTCTCCAGCATTACCTAACCCGGCGAAGCTGGAGGCTGGCGAACCATCGGCGTCGGCGTTGCCTTGGGCTGGGCGCTCGCGTTCGGCCCATTGTCTTTGGTATAGTGTCGCGCGTTCGAGGCTCTATTTCTGGGTGAGTTATGCGTAGCACTCCAATTCGTTTATTCTCGTTGGCGTTTCTCTTGCTGTTTGCGGCGGGAACCGCCCTCGCACAAGACACCAAGGCGGCGAAAATCGTAATCATCGCCGGTAAGCCTTCACATCCACCTCGGATGCATGAATTCAATGCCGGCGTTCAACTGATCGAAAAATGCCTGCAGGGATTTGATGGCCTGGACGTGCATGTCGCGTTATCTGACCGTGGCCGAAAACATGGTGGCTGGCCCAAAGACGAATCAGTGTTTGACGGCGCGAAAGCTGTTGTGTTTTACATGGATGGCGGCGGCGGACATGAAGTTGTCCAAGAAGACGGTCGCCGATTGAAGTTGGTCGACGAATGGGCAAAGCAAGGCGTTGGCTTGGGCTTTATGCACTATGGCGTTGAAGTGGTGGCCGAACAGGCTGGAGAAGAATTCAAACGCTGGATCGGTGGGCACTACGAACATATGTTCTCCTGTAATCCGATTTGGGAGCCACAATTCACAACGCTGCCGGACCATCCCATCACCAACGGCGTCAAACCGTTCACGGCCAGAGACGAGTGGTACTTCAACATGCGATTTCACGCAGGCCTCAATGCCGAATTGAAGTACGCGGAAACCGATGACTTGAAGTTCTGGCCGATCCTAGTGGCTCGCCCTTCTGACAAAGTGCGAGGTGGCCCCTATGTCTGGCCGCATGGGCCGTACGAGCACATTGAAGCCACCAAAGGTCGTGCCGAAGCGATGATGTGGGCGGTCGAACGCAAGGACGGAGGCCGCGGGTTCGGTTTCACCGGCGGACACTTCCACGACAACTGGGCAATCGACGACTACCGAAAGACCGTCTTGAATGCCTTGGCTTGGATCGCAAAGGTCGAGGTACCGGAAAACGGAATCGAGTCGGAAGTCTCGCAAGCGGACCTTGATGCGAACTTGGATCCGAAGAAGAAGCGTTGAGCTTCTTTACCTAGCGTTTGCTTAACCGCATGTTGCGTTTAGTTCGCGAAACAAAGAGCGAGGAAATCAAAGCGGGCAATTAGGGTGGATTCATGCGCCACCTGCTCACCATTGCCCGCCTTTCGATCCTCACTATTGCCGCGGTGTCCAACGTTGGTTGGGCCGATGAAGCGGAATTGCCGGCACTCGTTCCAGCGGTGGTGGAGTCGACGCCGGTCGGCGGCGAAGCGTTACCCACAGAGCTTTCTCGGCCCGCGAAGACAGTGAAGCCAGTGATGCCAGACTCAAGAACACGGTGACTGGATCGAATTGACAAGATCCGTTCCGAGCTGGATCGCAATCACAACTCGATCCAGATCCTCTACGGGATGCTGGGCACCACGCCTGACGGTGACCACGTCCATCGAACGTTCTTGGAAAACCAGATCCATGAATTCGATGCACGCAATGAAGTGCTGTACGAGCAGCTTGATCGAATCGAAACCAGCCAAACAATCCAAAAGAGAAACATCGACCTGAAGCTTGTCGCGCAGGATCTGCTAGAAGACGCGATGAAAAAGAACACACAAGCCACGTTGATTCTGGATTCCCTCCAAGTGGGGCCGAAGTCCCACGAGGAACTGCCACGGGAGGCGCTGGTGGAGCCCGATGCAGGCGGACGAGGGGACGCTGAAACCGACGAAGTTGATCTATTTGTTGAAAACATTCGGCTGCGTGCTGAGGTCAAATCTTTGCAAACACAGGTTGCTGACCTGAAAGCACTGGTACGCAAATTGAAGTCGCAGTAATTGCGTGCATTCTCTGATTGGCACGCCGTGTTCTTGCGTCGGCTTGCCGCATGCCATTCAACTTTGAAGATTGCAAATCTCTCGCGTGCGTGAATCTTGCTGGCATGCTGTTTGGCATAGCTCGTGAAAAGAATCACAAGGCTTCTCTGGGCGAAGTGACATAGGGTTTATTTACCGCCCTACTTTCGAGCACCCGTGGAGCCCGTTCATGCAACAAAGCACTGCCACACAGATTCTTCGCGACCGTGCTGGTCGCCATCGTTCTTCGGCGGTTCGCCGTCGCAAACCAAAGCAAACCACCAGGCCGAGTCGCAAAAATAGAACTTGGGCCTCACGTCTACCAAGTCTCGAAACCCTTGAGCCACTTGTGCTCTTCAACGCGGATGTTGGAGCACTCGGCGACCTGCGAGGAGGCGACGTTTCAAACTTCTCGATCATGTTCGATCAAACGACCGGTGAAGTGCGGAAGATGCCATCAGCGGACGCCCTCTATGCGTTCGGTGACGCCGTGGAATTCAATGGGAAGCCTGAGTATGGTGCGCCCCCAACGCACATCGAAGTTCCACACGACCCGTCGTTTGCAGTTGCCGAAGGTACGTTCGCTATGACGTTTTCGGCCGACGACATTTTCGGCTATCACGGCCTATTCGCAAAAGACTACTCCGGCGAATCACCAGGACACATCGCAGCATTTGTTGCCGACGGCCGGTTGGTTGCTCGCTTGCAAACCGCTAATGACTCGTACTACTTGGAAACGCCGCACGGATCGATTGAGGCCGGCCAGCAGCACCACGCTGCGGTAACCTTTGGTTCTGCAGGATTTTGGCTGTACTTAGACGGTCGCATGATGGATTGGAAGTTGGAGTTGGACCAAGGTCTCTCTTCCAATAGCGAAAACCTGGTGGTTGGAGCCAGCACCTGGGGAAGGTCGGATGATTACCCCGACTCCGTGTCGAACCACTTTGACGGAAGCATCTCCGATTTCAGTTTCTACGGAACGCAGTTTGATCGGCAGGCCGTTGGGGCGTTGGCGGGTTATGAGTACTCGCCACCGATTGTTCCGGGGCGAGTTTATGGCACAAACGATTCGGAATCGCTGTCCGGAAATGACGTGCATGGTGGATACGGAGATGATCTGGTTACGGGAACGGCCGGAAACGATCGATTAGACGGCGGACACGGAGAAGACCGTCTCGAGGGTGGCGATGGAGACGACTTGCTGATTAGCCGTTCCGACGGACGCGAACCGCAAATCGCACAAGACTATGACTCCAGCGATGATCCTTACGGTGAAGTCGATCCGCTCACTCGGACGCTTTACTCAGACCAACCGATCGAAGCTGACGACGTGCTGAACGGTGGGGCAGGAGCGGACACGTTTCGTTTCGAGCCGTTGATCAATGCGAAGGAGCATTTGATTCTGAAGCATACGATGGATACCGGAATGATTCACTGGCATGGCGTGGCTGGCGAGAACGACCTGGTTCATGACCATTGGGTCGATCGGATCGGTAACGAAGTGATTGAGGACTTCAATCGAGAGGAAGGAGACCGAATCGAAATCGTTGGGCATACCGTTGATGTGTACGATCTAAGGCATGTCGATACCGACGGTGATGGCGTTCTTGACGCATCCGTCATCTATCTTCAGTCGAATCAAGGCAACGCAGGAGCACACAACAAGGACAAGCTTGGGACGATCACAGTCTTCGGCGATCTTGTGTTGGAGAGTGACTTGCACGTGGACGCAGGGCCTGCCTACGGCATCGTGAACACGATTTATGCGTTGGACGAGGCACTTTCACCACAGCTTGGGATACCGGTCGCCGATGATGGGACACCGCCGCCTTATCCCGTTCCTGCGGAGGGCACACTTCCGCCCGGAGCTGTCTTCGGCCTGATCAATCCAGTGGACTTCGCGGGGGAACGGCGAGACTATCTGCAGATCGCACATGATCCGTCGCTCCAATTGGAAGAGGGAACCATAGCGCTGACGTTCAATGCGGACGATGTGTTCGGCGGCCATGCTTTGTTCTCGAAAGACGCCTATGGCGAAAGCGCGGGGCATATCACGGCGTTCGTGTACGACGGTCGGATCAAAGTTCGCCTGCAATCGAACGACTCTGAGGTCTGGCTACGCTCGGCGGAAGGCTCCGTGCTTCCCGGCGATGAACATCATCTTGCCGTAACGTTTGGCAGCGATGGATTCTGGCTTTACCTGGATGGCCGCATGACGGACTGGGAGTTGGACTTCACGCAGGGGCTCGACGCGAACACGGAAACCATGGCGATAGGAGCCTCGGTTTGGGGTAGAAGTGCCGAAGACCCCGACGCTGTTTGGTCCGAGTTCGACGGAACCATCGAGAATCTCGTGGTCTACGACTCGCAGATGACACGGCAGCAGGTGGCTGACTTGGCGGGGTACGAATTCATGGCAATGCCTGTCCCGGGGCGAACCTACAGCACGGACGCAGACGAGTCCTTGCAGGGTACCGATGTGCATGCTGGCTACGGCGATGACGTTGTCTTGGGAACCAGTGGTAACGATCGATTGGACGGTGGGCATGGTGAAGATCGACTTGAAGGTGGTGCAGGAGACGACCTGTTGGTTTCGCGATCAGACGGACGCGAACCGCAGCTCGCTCAAGAATATGTACCGTCCGAGGACGATCCCTATGGCGAGCTGAATCCCACGACGCGAACGATCTATCCGGACCAACCGATCGAAGCCGACGACGTTCTGATTGGTGGTGAAGGAGCCGACACGTTCCGCTTCGAAGTCCTGATCAATGCCAAGGAAGACATCATTCTGGACCACGTGATGGACAACGGCATGATCCACTGGCACGGAGTGGCCGGCGAAAACACCTACGTGCATGACCACTGGGTTGACATGATCGGCAATGAAGTGATCGCGGATTTCAGTCGAGCCCAAGGGGACAAGATTGAGATCGTCGGTCACACCGTCGACCTGTATCACATTGAGCATGTTGATACCGATGGCGACGACGTTTTGGACGCAACTGTTTTGTATCTGCAATCAAATCAAGGAAATGCCGGTGCTCACAACAAAGACCAGCTAGGCACGATCACGGTGTTTGGTGACCTTGTGATGTACAGCGACATCTTTGTCGATGCGAAACCTGCCTACGGTATCGTGGACATGATTGATCAGCTGGACGAAGCGCTGACTCCTCGTCGCGGCACTCCCGTTGCACAGGACGGGACTCCGCCGGAGTATCCGATGCCGAACGACGGAGTATTACCGGTCGACGCGGTGTTTGCGGTTAATAACGAAGTCGACTTCCGTGGCGAAGACGACGACTACTTGGAGGTCGCCCATAGAGAATCGTTGCAACTTCGCGAAGGTACGTACTCGCTGAAGTTTGTTGCCGATGACATTTGGGGACGGCGTACCTTGGTTTCGAAAGACGCTTCGGGCAAGGGCGGTGGTGGTCACCTGACGGTTTCGGTCTACAACGGACACCTTGAGGCCAGGCTGCAAAGCGCGAGTGACTCTATCACATTGCGATCGTCCGAGGGCACCATTTTGCCTGGGATCGAATACGACGTTGCCGTAACGTTTGGCGGCAGTGGTTTCATGATGTACCTCGATGGTGAGCCAGTCGATGTCGAGTCGGGCTTTGACCAGGGGATGGAAATGAATATCGAAAACCTAGTCATCGGTGGAAACGGCTGGGGAAGGAATGAAGATCGCCCCTACAAGGTCTACGACGAATTCGACGGACGAATTGCCAACTTTGCCGTGTATGACCGGCAACTGAGTGCCGTGGAGGTGTCGGACTTGCGGTAGCGTGAACGGCCGAGCGGACATAAAGCCCGAATTCGAGAAGTCGATTCGGGCTTTTTCTATGGTCAGACCGAAGTTGTAAAACGCTGGCGAGTCGCAATAATCTCGGTCATTGATCGTAGCCAACGAATGCAGGTGTCCCCGTCCGGGAAAACCGCGAATTGCACAAGGGCTTCGAACTTCCCTGCACATACGCAAAAACGCCACTCCCCAAACCGTCGGTTAAATACGAATGTTCAAAGCCAAATGCTCGTCGACTAGCTTCCTCCTTTCCAGCGTTGCATTGTGCTTGATTGTTTCACTCGGATGCAATCAACCCAAGCCTGGTCGTGTAGCCAAACCGCCGCTGGTGGCCAACTTCTCGGAAGGTGTCGACAAAGCACAGAAGCTGACGGAAGAGATCAAGGCAGCATTTGACGCGGGTAGTCCTCATGATGCCGATGGTGCGTTGCACACGGCCGTTGAACTTCTGTCATCGCTGCCGGCAATGGCCGCATCCGAAGGGAAGCTTGACGAAGCGACATTGGCATCTGTCAAGGACGCCTGCAAGTCAGCATTCGATCAGTTCGGCATTCTTCACGATGGTTTTCATGGTCACCCAGGCGAGGAATCCGAAGAGGGCCATGCTCACGATACTTCAAGCGTCTTCGAAACGCTGAATAAGGCTCTTGCCGACCTAAAGTCGGCGACCGGCGGCGCAGAATGATCTTTGTGAGCTGGGTCGGCAGGCAATCGAGGTTTGGCCATTCTGCCTAGTGGCTTATGCTGTGCGCAGTCGTTCCGCTTCGGGGCTGGGGATCTCCCTCGCGCTTGCTGCCCAAAAGAAGTGGGAACGGCGAACCCTTATTTCGTCGCGATCGGCTGCGAGGCGACGTTTGGATCGAATGTTTCCGCACAAGATTTGAAGCTTCCGAAGAAATATGGCTCCTGTTGAAAAAGAGTACGACGTCGTAGTAATTGGCTCCGGTCCCGGTGGGGAAGGGGCTGCGATGCAAGCGACGAAGAGCAACCTCCGCGTCGCGGTGGTGGAAAAGTACCGCAAAATCGGCGGCGGCTGTACCCACTGGGGAACGATTCCCAGCAAGGCGCTACGGCATTCGATTTTTAAGTTGTTGGAGGTCACCAGCCATCCCTTGTTTCAGCAGACGTGTGGCGACCCATTGGCCACGCACACGTTTCCTGAGTTGCGTCGCAGCGCGTCGAACATTATCGAGAAACAGGAATCCATGCGGCAAGGATTCTATGTCCGTAACCGCGTGCCGATCATCCGCGGTACGGCCAAATTTGTCGATCCACACCACATCGAGGTGTACTCGTCCGAGGGTGTCACCCACAAGCTGCACGCGAAGCACACCGTTATCGCTGTCGGGTCGCGACCTTATCACCCGCCGGATGTCGACTTTAGCCATCCTCGGATTTTCGACAGCGACAAAATCCTCGATATGGAACTGACGCCGAAATCGATAACGATTTACGGTGCGGGCGTCATTGGATGTGAGTATGCCTCCATGTTTCGCAACCTGGGGATTAAGGTCAACTTGGTCAACACGCGAGACCAATTGTTGGACTTTCTGGATGACGAAATCGTCGACGCGCTCAGTTACCATATGCGTGATACAGGAATTCTGATTCGCCATCGTGAACGATACGCCAAAATCACGGGGCAAGATGATGGTGTCGTGCTAACGCTGGAAAGTGGCAAGCAACTGAAGTCTGATGTTTTGCTCTGGGCGAACGGCCGCACCGGAAATTCAGACGGGCTGGGGCTAGAGAACGTTGGATTGACGCCAAACAGCCGTGGACAGATCGCTGTCGACGAACAGTATCAGACCGAGCTACCGCATATCTACGCCGTAGGCGACATCATTGGTTTTCCATCACTTGCCAGCGCTGCATACATGCAGGGCAGGGCGGCATCGTCACACCTGATGACTGACGACGACGACGATGTGATTACGTCGGGTCTAATTCCCACCGGCATCTACACCAGTCCCGAAATCAGTTCGATCGGGAAAACGGAGAAGGAACTTACGGAGGCGAATATCCCCTACGAAGTTGGGCATTCCCATTTCAAGAGCCTCGCGCGTGCTCAGATCATGGGGCGAAAAGCTGGGATTCTGAAGATCCTTTTCCATCGAGAAACACTGGAACTGCTTGGCATCCACTGCTTTGGTGCCAACGCGGCGGAGATCATCCACATTGGGCAAGCGATCATGGCCAACTATCCGACAATGGCCGAAGCGTACCGCGTCGCGGCTTTGAATGGCGTCAATCGTCTGTTTTAGGGCTGGAATCTTTTGCACTCAGTGGGACGAAGGCCGAAGACTGCGCAGCGCCGCTTCGGCAGATCCTTGTGGTCTCAGCAGCGGATCAACTGCCGTCAATCGCGGAGGTGTTTACACCTTCGATGGCCGTTAGACATAGTCCAGGGCACACTGGATGGTGCCGGCATGAATGTCAACTATGTCCGCGACATCCGGCGCGTACCCACCAGCCATTGCGACGGCCATTGGGATCCCCAGACTGCGACAGCTGGAAAAAACCAGTTCATCGCGTTGCCGCAATCCTTCCTTGGTCATACCTAGCCTGCCCAACGCGTCGCCTTCATAAGGATCTGCTCCCGCCACATAGAACACAAAGTCGTGTGGCAGAATTGGGTTCAGCAACTGCGCGAGCGCGTCTTGCAAACGTTCCAAGTAGACGTCGTCGGAAGTCCCGTTGACTAACGGCACGTCGAGATCGCTGATTGTCTTTTTGAGAGGGTAGTTCTTTTGGCTATGCATCGAGAACGTTGTCACGGACTCGTCGTTTGCGAAAATCTGAGCGGTCCCATTTCCCTGGTGCACGTCACAATCGATAACCAGCACGCGGAAATCCGATGCTATTTGTTGTAGTACACGTGCTGCAACAGCCACGTCGTTGAATACGCAATAACCTTCGCCTCGATCGCTAAACGCGTGATGTGTGCCTCCGGCTAGGTTGATGCCAATGCTCTCCGAATCCAACGCGGAAACGGCCGCGGCGATGGTTGCACCGGTAGACCTGCGGGATCGTTCAACTAGTTCGGGTGACCAAGGAAAACCTATTCGCCGCACTTCTCGTTCGGTAAGTGTGCCGGCAACCACGCTTTCTACGTATTGTTGGGTGTGGACCAAACAGAGTTGTTGATTGGTGGCAGCATCAGGAACGATTAGCTGGCAGTCGTCTGCCCAAGTCGCTTTGGAAACACGCTCTCGCAGTAGCGTGTACTTGGTCATAGGAAAGCGGTGTTCCGGCGGTAGCGGTAATTCGAATTCGTCGGTGAAAAACAGATCCATTGGGCCGCTGCACAGGGACTCGCAAAAAGTAGAGAAAGCGAAATAATGTCTGGCGAGCCACCAATCCATGCGGTGGGGCTCGGCAATCCTATCTGGCTATTGTTGGCCGAGAGCTCAAATCGGCCAGCCTCAGATTGCTTACGTAAACGATTAGACCGCGCCTTGGAGCCTCGTCCGGCACATGAATTGTGCCCGCCACAATGAATCAAGGCCGATCTTAAGCACAGAAAGTATAGAAATGGCAAAGAAAGTCGACTGGTCCTACCATCGCCCTGGTTGAAAGTCCTGCACGAAAGCGCAAGAGTTCCTTGCGGATGCAGGAGTGGACAAGAAGGAAGAGATCAACGCAAAGAAGGAAACCCACAAGGCCGACGAGGCCATGGCCCTGCTTGAAACAGTGAACGATCTGTATGCTGCGAAAGGCAAGAAGGTCGTCCACGTCAACCTGAAGAAGGATGAACCGACCGACGAAGAATTGAAGAAACTCGTGTTAGGCCCAACGGGCAATCTCCGAGCTCCGACGCTTCGTAAGGGAAAGACGCTGATGGTAGGCTTCCACGAGGAAACCTACGAGAAGCTCTTTAAGTAGTCTCCGCATCGCCGCCTCGCGTCCTTGAGCCGACTGTCAGGGTCGATCGCCTCTAGGGGATCGACTCCGAACAGCTTGGAGAAGCTCTCACGGAGGCACGGAGCCACAGAGGAGGGCGAGTGGAAGACTTGGCGTAATTGCTCGCCGACACAAACCTCCCTCAAAGTGCACGGATACTCGTTCCGTTTATCGTATGCTCCGTGCCTTGGTGCCTCTGTGAGATCAGTCTCCGAACAGCTTGCAGGAACTCTCACGGAGGCACGGAGCCACAGAGGTGGGCGAACGGAAGACCTGCCCTTGCTTCTCGCCGATAGGAGCGTCCGCTTTGCGTTTTTGCTTTCGGAACCGTTGTCTGCTTGTGTGAGAAGACTGAGGAAGTAGGGATTCCGAACACTGCTAGAGAGTCTTACAAGGACAATGATGGTACAACCACCTGGCATTGGGTTCAGGTTGGACGCCGCGCGGATCTGGAAAGTAAGAAAGCCCGCGTGCGGCCTTCGGGGCACACGCGGGCTATTCGATTCAGGTCGCTTTCTTTAGTGAGGCGGAACTAAGCGGCTCCCAGCGTCTCGAGCAAATCGTCTGCCGTAAGACTCAGCAGTTCGGATGGCGCGTCGAAGTTGGCCGGCGGAGTGTCCTCTTCGTCATCAACTGGTTCGTTAACTTCGGCGGCGAAGACTGCGGCAGCGGCTGCAAAGTCTAGGTT
>CAYQMZ010000124.1:8265-13099 GCA_964418725.1 uncultured Pirellulaceae bacterium | reverse complement strand
GTATCGACGAGCTTTGACGACGGAAACCCGGAATCGAATGACTTGGTTGAACGTCAAAGCAGTCGCCCGAATTTTTCGGTGCTCTTCTATCCCGTTGTCACGATGGAGAAGGGAGTGACACACGCAGGTTCGCGACAGAATCTGCTTGGTCCGCAACCGACTGACGAACTGGTGGAGCGTTATTCCAACGAGCTGCAGGTCAGCGACAAGACGCCGCCGACTTTAATACTGCACGCAGCGGACGATAAAGTGGTGCCCGTCGAAAACAGTTTGCGATACTACGGGCAGCTCGTAAAACACGGCATTCCATCGCGGTTGCTGATTTATGAGACAGGTGGGCACGGGCCGGTTGCATTTAAATCGAATCCAAGTTGGCACGCCGTCTTTAAAGACTGGATTTTGCAGCGTTAGCGTCGGGTGAATGGGCCGACATTGGCGGGGCGGGATCTACGTTCATCATGGTTGCCCAAACGATACGACAATCGGTCCGCTTATGAATTCGCACGACAGCAACGAATGGTTCTACACGACCCAGTGGAGCATCGTGTTGGCGGCACGCGATCATGGCGATCAGACGGCGGGACGTGCCTTAGAAGAACTCTGCCGTACCTATTGGCGTCCGTTGTATGCTTTTCTTCGCCGGTCAGGTCAATCACCACACGATGCGCAGGATCTGACTCAATCGTTCTTTGTGCAATTGATCGATAAGGAGTATTTGAGATCCGTTGATCAGGCGAAGGGGCGTTTTCGGTCTTTTCTGCTGGTCGCGATCAAGCACTTCGTTTCGAATCGGAGGGCGTACGAAAACGCGATCAAACGCGGTGGAAAACAACAGCGACTAGCGTTGGACTATGCGGATGTTGAGCAGGTTCTTGCGTTGTCGAAGGGTAGCGAGAGCCCCGACCGCGAATTCGAATACGACTGGGCACTCGCGGTGTTGGAACGGACACTCGATGAGGTGCGTTCGGAATTCATTGCGTCCGGAAAGGCTGAGCACTTCGACGTGTTGAAAGCGTTTCTCACGCCCAGCGCTGATTTGCCGACATTCGCGCAGCTAGCCAAGTTACTGAAACTTAGCGAATCGGGAGCCCGCTCGACGGTCCACCGGTTGCGAAGTCGCTATCGTCGTGCACTACGCCACCAAGTCGCGCAAACCGTTGGTAGTGAAGAAGATATCGACGACGAGCTAAGACAGCTGATGGCGATTTTGGCTCGTCGCTGAGCCGTTTTGCGAATTTGGAAAGAATTCGTGCAACGCAATTCGTTTTCTTCTTCTGTATGTTGCGAACCCAAGCAGACAGGAGAAGACATGTCTGACCAGTTGTGTCCGCAATGTTCCAATTCGCTGCCCGCTAACGCACCTGCGGGTTTGTGTCCTGAATGTCTTATGCAAATGGCGTTGCAGTCAGACACAATCCCTCCGCTCGCTGGCGACAGCCCGTCGACTCATTTGCAGCCTCTTGTAACGATGGATCGGGAGAACGAGGACGCTCTCGCTGTCACTGTTTCTCGTGGCGGGACGGGGGCAAGTGAAAGTTCGACGTACCCACCGGGGACGCAGCTTGGCAGCTTCACCTTGGATCGGAAGCTCGGCGAAGGAGGGATGGGGGCGGTCTATGAGGCGTATGATTCGAGTACCAATCGACGCGTCGCACTGAAGATTCTGAAGCACAAACTAAACACTCCGGAAGCAAGGAAACGATTCTTGCGCGAGGGGCGAACGGCTGCTTCGGTCACGCATCCCAACAGCGTCTATGTCTTCGGGACGGACAACATTGATGGCAAGCTAGTCATTAGCATGGAGCTTGTTGGGCATCAAAATCTACACAACCTTATCCAGTCGAATGGTCCGCTGCCGTTTCGCCACGCCGTCGATGTAATTCTGCAAGTAATCGAAGGACTGGAGGCAGCGGCGAACGTTGGTGTACTACACCGAGACGTAAAGCCGTCGAACTGTTTCGTTGATGCGTCGGGGAACGTTAAGGTCGGCGACTTCGGGCTTTCAATATCGACACAAGCGACCGAAGACTCTTTGCTGACAGGTGAAAACGCGATTACCGGCGAGAATGCCATCTTGGGCACGCCAGCGTTTTCGTCGCCGGAGCAACTCCGCGGAGAAAATTTGGATTCGCGCTCCGATATCTATTCGGTGGGGGTAACGCTTTTCAATCTGCTGACGGGCGAGATACCTTTTAAGGCCAATAGCCCTATGCAGTTGTTGGCGACGGTGCTCGACAAAGAAGCCCCATTGGTCAGTTCCTTAGACAAGAGCATTCCGCGGCAATTGGCTGCCGTGATTCACCGTTGCTTGGCAAAGAATCCGGACGAGCGATTCGCGGACTATGATCAACTGCGTCAGGCACTACTGCCGTATTCCTCCGAAGTAGCCAGTCCGGCGACGCTGCCCGGTCGCTTTCTGGCAAACGTGGTCGATAGCTTTGTGCTGTGGATACCACTGTTTGCCACCAACACTCTGTGCTCCTACGTCATCAGTAATCCCGACTGGCGACGAGTTGTATTGATACCTCTTTCTGTTGCCCTCTACGTTGCATATTACGCCATCACCGAGCACCGGTTCGGAAGAACGCTCGGCAAGGCAGTCATGAAGCTGAAAGTGGTTGATCAAGAAGGCAAGGCCGTTCGGTTTCGGCAGGTGTTGTTGCGAAGCTTGGTCTTCGTACTCACGCCGTCACTGTTGATCCTCCCGTCGAATCTGATTGTTGCTCCAGAAAATCTAGGAATCTGGGCCGTGTTACTCGGGCTATCATCGCCGGTCTTGTATCTGGTCATGTTTTCGACAGCGAGAAAATCTAACGGTTTCGCCGGACTGCATGAGCTTTGGTCGGGGACGCGAGTTGTCGAACGACAATTCTTGGAGATTCGCCGTTCGACTCCGAACGCAACTCCAAGCAAACTGCCAAACCTGGAAGAGACGTCGCGTATTGGGCCTTACCATTTGCTAAAGCAGATTGAAAACCGAGGAGACTCCAGCATTTCGCTGGGCTTCGACGCTCGACTCCACCGTCGCGTTTGGCTCTGGCAAGGCAGCACGCAGAACGACGTTTCTGATTCGCGTCGAACGGTCAATCGTGTGGGACGCTTACGGTGGCTGAATGGGCAGGATCGCGAGCGACAAACAACTGATGGATGGCATGCGTTCGAAGCCTCCGAAGGGATGTCGTTGTTGGCTGCGATCAGTAAACCGCAGAAATGGAGTGAGGTAAGAACTTGGTTGCTGGACCTGACCGCTGAATTGCGTGCCGCTGAACTTGACTGCTCGCTGCCCGAAAAGTTGGGGCTCGAGCACCTCTGGATTACTTCGCGAGGGAATCTTGTGATTCTCGATTTCCCTGCACCCGGAAGCCAAGTCGTTAAAGCCTTGGATGACTGGGATGGGCAATCTGCGAAGTATCCTTTGCGGCACTTATTTGACACAAAGAACTGGGATTCGCCTTTGGACCTTGTCAGGCACGTTGCAGGCGTATCGATGCGATATGGTTCAACGCACAACCAATTAGAGTTGGTTCGCCCACTACATGCTACTCAGATTCTTGATCAGTTATTCGCGACGAATGAAAACGAGCCACGTTTGATCGAACGCATTGAACATCAGCTCAAGCGAGTCTGTCGACTGCCGTCGCACGTTCCGAGATTCAAGAAGTGGGCGATGCTGTCCGCTGCCCTTGTGCTTCCGGTGTTGTTTGCTGTCTTCATGGTGAACCTGCCAAAGTTCATGGAGTACGGAATGAAGCAGAGTCCAGCGCTACGGCTAAGCATGGACCTCGATCGCTTAAAGTACTTGCCCGAGTCGAACTCTGATGTTGAAGTCGAACAACTAGAGCTGTTCCTTGCGGACAACTTTGGTGACTTTGTACGAGACGAAAGCCAATGGAATGACGTTGTGGTTCTGCGTGCATTCAATCGACCTTCACGTTCCGGCTATCGTCGGCTGCTGGAAGAAACCGTCAACAAACACCAGGCGGCAACACCACTACAGCGACAGGAGGCACGCAAGATGTGGTCAGGGCATCTTCGCGTTGTGAAGTTGCCGATCACCTCACAGTCGAAGGTCGGCAACGTGGCTGCGGATTTGGTTAGGTTGGCCCAGGCGTTAGAAGTTGCCCAGGAAGCTCGTCTTCAGAAGGTGTATGTCGCGAACGAATATGGAGCCTTCGTTACCGATAAAACCAAATGGAATACTCCAAACGCGAAGTCTGCGTTGCTAGGAGGCAAGCGACAACAAGCAGAAGAGATCGTGGCCAAGTATGCCAATGCCGATGAAGTGGACGTTCGCCTCGCGCGAGAGAAGCATGAATCCACAGCGCTGTTCGGAAAGAATCCGTTTGCGAGCAACCCGCTGTTTGGTGCAGCAATGGCTTCACAAATGTTTGTGATGTTTGCTGGAATACCGGCCATCATTGCCGGGCTGTTGTTTCGTGGTGGACTATTGATGTCAATGTTCCAGGTCGTTTTGGTCCGAAGCAACGGCCAACCAGCGTATCGCATTCAAACGTTTTGGCGAGCGATCCTTTGGACGCTGCCGAGCGTTGGTCTAACGATTGGTTTTCTGCTACTCACGGTCGCTTCTGCGGGCATCGCACAGATCGAATCCGAGCGATACGGCATCCTGTCCACTGCTGTCGCTTTGATCGCTGTGTCGACGATCGTGCCGTTATGCTCGATGGTCCTAATGAAACGCGGGTTGCTTGACCGCTTGTCGGGTACCTACCTGGTGCCTCGCTAAGGTATTGCCAATTCCCGGACCGCCGGATGCACCTAGGATTCAGAGTGGTTCGTCATCAATGTCCAGTGCTTGCGATAGGGACGTTGCAGC